>CAMZEO010000151.1 GCA_947305735.1 uncultured Planctomycetales bacterium
TTCTTCCGGGATAAATCGAACGTTTATGCGTTCTTGCTCAAGAACTGCCAGAAAGCAACGCGTCGCGCGTTGAACGGCGGAATCGTTCGAAGAAAAACGAAGTTCGGGAAACTCTTTCCACGCAATCTCTTTCCATCCCGCCGCATGTTTTTTATTGACGGTATAGTATCGCAAACGTTCTATTCGAGGAGTCATCGCATCTATCCCCTGACGATCAACGATTGAACGACAACTTATCGAAATAAAACAGCCGTCAATCAAAAACTCAAGTATATGGCGCTTATTCTAACGATATGGATGCAAAAAACAATTAAACAAACAAATAAGAATCGAAATCGTCGAAATTGTTGCAGAAAGATCGACAAAGAAAGAGTAACGGCTTGACTCCGACTACCGAAAAAGAACAAACGCCAAACGAAGCGTCAAACAAAAACAAAAGATTGCTCGACAACGTTTGGCGTTTCCATTAAACCGTAATAAATTTTGAAAGAGACACGATTACAATCGAGCGACTCCCGTCTTGCGAGCGGCTTCGGCAACCGCTTGAGCAACCGCTTGGTGAGCGCGTTCGTCCCAAGCAAAAGGCAAAATCTTGTCGGCGGAAAGTTCGTCGTCTGCAACAACTGAAGCAATCGCTTCCGACGCGGCCATCATCATTTCAATGTTAATATCAGAGGCTCGAACGTCCAACGCGCCGCGGAACAACCCCGGAAAAACGAGAACATTGTTAATTTGATTCGGTTTAGCCGACGAACCTGTTCCGACAACCGCCGCGCCCGCATCGAGAGCGTCTTCGCGTTCAATTTCTGGGATCGGGTTTGAACAAGTAAAAACGATTGCGTTCGACGCCATCGATTTGACCATCTCTTTAGTGACGCAATGAGGAGCGGAAACACCGATGAACAGGTCGGCTCCTACCATCGCATCCGCTAACCGCCCCTTAACGCGCTCCTTATTGGTAACGGAGGCGACTTCTTGCTTAGCTGAGTTCAAACGAGAATCGCCTTCGCAAATAATTCCTTTGGAGTCGCAAATGATCAGATCTTTGACCCCCATCCGGATAAGATACTTTGCAATAGCAATACCCGCGGCGCCCGCGCCGTTCATTGCGACTTTAAGGTCGGTTACTTTTTTATCGACAATCTTGAGCGCGTTCAGGAGAGCCGCGCCCGTAACGACCGCCGTGCCGTGTTGATCGTCGTGGAATACGGGAATTTCAAGCTCCTCTTTAAGGCGGCGTTCGATTTCGAAACAGCGGGGCGCGGAGATATCCTCCAGATTGACGCCTCCGAAGCTTCCTTCCAGCAATTTGATCGTTTCAACAATAACGTTCGCGTCTTTAGAACGAATACAGAGCGGAAAAGCGTCAACATTGGCAAACGCCTTGAACAACGCGCACTTGCCTTCCATAACTGGCATACCCGCTTCGGGTCCGATGTCGCCTAAACCCAAGACCGCCGTACCGTCGGTGATGACCGGAACGGTGTTCCAGCGACGAGTCAGTTCAAACGAAAGATCAGGATTTGCTTGTATCGCCTTGCAGGGATCGGCAACGCCGGGCGTATATGCAAGGGATAATTCTTCGCGGCTTCCGACCGGAACGCGAGCGACCGTTTCAATTTTACCACGCCACTCAGCGTGTTTTTTCAACGATTCTTCACCGTAATTCATTGCAAGATCCTTTAAAGTTAAATATATTGAGACGTAATATTCATATCAAGTCAACGCGCTATTTCATATGTCGGGTAATTTAACCCGACTTCCGGACATATAGTAATCGATTTTTTTAAAATTGAAAATAGCGGATAGCGTTATCATGACAAATATTTTTAACTATTTTGCCAATCCAATCAAAATCATTGGGTATAATCCCCATTTCCATTTCTTTTCCAATCAAATTACAAAGGATGCGGCGGAAGTATTCGTGCCGGGTATACGAGAGGAACGAGCGACTGTCAGTTAACATTCCCACAAATAAACTCAAAAGCCCCATATTCGAAAGCGTTTCAAGTTGTTCCTCCATACCTTTCTTCTGATCAAGGAACCACCAACCGGCTCCATATTGCATTTTGCCAGGAATCGTTCCATCGTTAAAATTTGCGACAAGAGACGCCAACAGGTAATTAGCGTCCGGATTCAAATTATAAACGATTGTTTTGGGCAACTTGTTGTCTTTGTCCAAACTATCGAGATAAC
The DNA here is from genome assembly GCA_947305735.1 of uncultured Planctomycetales bacterium. GTDB lineage: Bacteria > Planctomycetota > Planctomycetia > Pirellulales > Thermoguttaceae > RUG369. The sequence continues at coordinate 2,197 of CAMZEO010000151.1, forward strand.
GCGACAGCGCTTTGCCGTAGGAACCATCGACCATAGAGTCGCATCCAGCATCAACGCCAACGGTCTTCATAATCCTGGTCGAATTGTTTCGTAAAGCGCCAATATGAAGTTGCGACGTCCAATTCCTTTCCGAATTCAAACGACCGAGATCGGAAAGAAGAATGGAAGAGAGGGCGATGATTTCTCGCTCTGAGATAATCTCGCCTTTCAATATCTGTGAAAAAGACTTTTCAAGAAACGCGTCAGACGAAGGCGCTTCCCACTTAAATAACTCGAAACCGCAGTCTGAAAGACGCGATCCGGCCTCATGAAAGTAAGCATGCCTTTTAGCAAAAGCTTCCCGCAATAACGCAAAGGATGAAACGTCCATATTGGCGACCTCGGAAAGTTTGGCTAGATATTTCAAGTAGTCGGCAACCCCGTTAGGCGTCGAACATGATCTTGGAAACACCTTGTCTGGACGAAAGGTTGGTAAAACTCGAACCCCAAAATTACCCGATTCAAAATCTCCGGCAATTTGTTTGTGATATCGGAGCGAGTCGACAGGGTCGTCCGTGGTACAGACCAGTTCAACGTTCATTTGTCGCATAATTCCGCGCGCCGAAAACGCGGGCTTCGCTAATTGCGCGTTGCATTCTTCCCAAATACCGCGCGCCGTGAATTTATTAAGGAAACGGTCATTAATCCCAAAAGGTCGATTAAGCTCAAGAGCGGTCCAGTGAAATAGTGGATTGCGAACAGTTAAAGGACAAATTTCCGCCCAACGTTCAAACTTTTCCCAGTCGGACGCGTCGCCTGTAATGTAACGTTCAGGGACTCCGGCCGCTCTCATTGCGCGCCACTTGTAATGATCGCCCCCCAACCATATCTGCGTTAGATTTTCGAACTGTCGATCCAAAGCAATTTCCTGAGGGGAAAGATGACAATGATAATCGACAATAGGCTCGTTTTGAGCGTATTCAAAATACAGCCTTTTAGAACTTTCTGTTTGGAGGAGAAAGTTTTCGTTAATGAAGGCGTTCATGCCAATTATCTCCAAAAGGTTGCCAATAGACACGATTATCGAAGTTTTTTCGTCCGACAGATCAATTCAGCGAACAATATGCAAAATCGCCTTGAAGAAAGTCGAGTCAACGGCAAAAAAGAGCCGATCGAACGCCCTTAAAACAATACGATCGATCGGCAACTTTTCTGGAATTACGGGTCGTTGCTTAAAAGGAGCGGGAAAACCCGCTATACTCAGCCGTTGTATTTGGGACCAGCGGAACGAATCGCGTCGGACGCTTGATCCTCAAACGTTACAAAGTTTTCGTGGAAGGACTTCGCCAACTTTTGAGCGGTCTCGCGGTAAGCGTCTTTGTCGACCCAGCTGTTTTCCGGGAGAAGAACTTCGGCGGGAACGTTGGGACAAGTCTTCGGGACGCTCAGACCGAAAATATCGTCCGATTCATATTCGACGTCATTGAGCGAACCATTATGAATCGCGTCGACAATCGCGCGGGTAACTTTGATGGAAAGACGCTTGCCGACGCCGTAAGCGCCTCCGCTCCAACCGGTGTTGACAAGCCAGACCTTCGAACCGTACTTATCCATATTAGCCTTGAGAAGTTCGGCATACTTCGTCGGATGCCAGACAAGGAACGCGGCGCCAAAACATGCCGAGAAGGTCGGTTGAGGTTCTTTAATCCCAACTTCCGTTCCGGCAACCTTGGAGGTATAACCGGAAATGAAGTAGTACATCGCTTGTTCAGGGGTGAGCTTGCTAACAGGGGGAAGAACGCCAAACGCGTCGCACGTGAGAAGGATAATGTTCTTCGGATGACCGCCTTGACCGCCCTCTTTGATGTTGTCAATGTAATGAATCGGATAAGAAGCGCGGGTGTTTTCCGTGAGAGAGTCGTCGTCAAAATCAACCATTCTCGTTTCGGGATCGAAAACCGTGTTCTCAAGAACGGTTCCAAATTTGATAGCGTTGAAAATTTCCGGCTCGCTTTCGGCGGAAAGGTGAATGCACTTCGCATAGCAACCACCCTCTATATTGACAACGCCTTTATCGGTCCAGTAATGCTCGTCGTCGCCAATAAGTTTACGGCTCGGTTCAGTTGAAAGCGTCGTTTTACCCGTTCCTGAAAGACCAAAGAACAAACAAGTATCGCCATCTTTACCTTCGTTAGCCGAGCAGTGCATCGACAGGAAGCCTTTTTTCGGCATCAGGTAGTTCATAATGGTGAAAATACCCTTCTTCATTTCACCAGCATACTCGGTGCCGAGAATGACAAACTCATGACGTTCGAAAGATAGGTTGACGCTCGTACTCGATTTAAGAGAAGGCGTGGTCGGATCGGCCTTGAACTGACCGGCGTTGAAAACGACAAAGTCGGGTTCGCCAAAGTTTGCAAGTTCTTCAGACGTCGGGCGAATAAGCATATTATGCATGAACAGAGCATGGTAGGCGCGAGCGCAAATGATACGAACTTTGATACGATTTTCAGGATCCCAACCGGCAAACGCGTCAATAACGTAGAGATGATCGCGAGTGTTCAGATAATCGATCGCGCGACAACGGTTTTGCAGGAACGAGGAGTCGGGCATTTTGATATTGACGTCGCCCCACCAAATATCGTTAGTACTCTCGGGATTATCAACAATACGTTTGTCTTTAGGACTTCGACCAGTCTTCTCGCCAGAGGAATTCATTAACGCGCCGGCGGAAGAGATAGAAGCCTTTTCAAAAGTAATCGCGTCTTCATAAAGTTTCGCGGGGGACGGATTGCGAAAAACGTTGCTTACGGAGATTCCGTATTGAGCTAAATCGAAACTCATTATTTCAACCTTTCCAAGTCTTTAAACCCGACTGCGAGGGAAAAACAAATGGTCTCTCGAAACGTTCTGCCCCGATGAGTAGGGGAACCATAATACCCAAAACGCGTCGCGAAAAACCAAGTAAACCTACTCCTGTCGATTCACGAGTCAATGGTGAAAACGTCGCGCGGTGACAAACCGCGACGAAGATCGACAAAAAATGCGCTATATTGACCTAATTTCAAAGGAGTTTGGAAACTCAAACAACGCTACGAAAACGCATTCTTAACGCCAGATGAAACTGCGCCCGAAAATCGCGGCGTCCGCAGCGGCATTTCGAAACCGTCAAACCCCCGCGATTATACTTGAGAAACGCGTTTTTTATAGCCCCCCCGACGATTCATTTTTTAACTTTTAGGGCTTGTCGCATAAAATTTGTCAATTTTAGCGAATATTATTATGATAAGGATTTCATTTAAAAAAACTATCTTGAATTTGAATACTAAGAGTGGCGGACTGTCAAAAACATAGTTTTTACCACAATAAGAATTAAACATTCAAGAAGGCTGTAAAAGCTATCGATGAGAGATATTAAAGAACCGGCGGCGGTTTCATATTGCGCTTGAAAACGAAAGATAATACTGAACGACGCTTTTCCGCCTTGTTTTATAAGCTTTTTACTAACGTAAAAACTACAATGCGGCGGCTTCGTTAAAATTCTCCGGCAAAAGTATTCGCGCGCGGCATAAATCAATATTAAAGAATGACCATAAAACGGAAATCGTTTTTTAAATAACGCTAATATTGCGACAAAAATCTGAGCGTTGAACCTTGTCGCAAAATTTTATCATCTTATCGTCGACATTCAATTTGATTCTTGTTAATAAATCATTATCAATGTCGCGATTAACCGGAGAGCGAATAAACGTCTTGTAAGACTTCGTCTTAAAATCTTATTCGCATGAATTGTCCGCGCGCATGTTTGACCAGTTTTCCTAATGGAACCAGCGCCAATCTGATAGTCGCGCCAGTCTTCACGAGATCCGCAAGTTTTTTGGGAACTTTAAAAAGAACTCGACCAAATTAAACGGCAGGCCAACTTGCGTGGAACGCGGTGAATGACTACAATAAGCGTCGAGCGGTTCGTTGGGATTCTTTCATTCTAAATCCCGTCTGCAAGTTTTTTGAATGAATGGGGTTGTTTTTAGTTTTTCAGCGGTTTGGACAGTGTCTCTCCCTTTCTCCGATGTTAAAGGCTTTACGTTTTTATCGCCGTTACAATGGAGACTTGGGTAAAGGAAAAAGCTAAAAGGCAAAGAAAGCTAAGACCAATGTTCATAAATAAGCGCGAACGCGCTTGTAAGGTTGGTTGAGTAATTATCGGTTTTTTGAACGGCGCGCGAAAAGAAATGGAGATATTCTTTAAAGAAAGTTTGTTTCGCAACATGTTTTTCACTTTGTCTCCAAGGATTCTTATTTAATGTAAATACTTTTATCATGAACGCGACTCTGTCTAGATTTTTTTTTAAACTACTTTACTATATAACGCTTCCTTTTGACTTTGCGTTAGAAATTATTTTCCCAAGCGCTTGTATTATTTGCGGATGCGCAACCCCTTGTCCAAAGGGAACCTTATTTTCCCGCGAGCTACCTCTTGATACTCTTTTTTGCCCAAAATGTCGAACAGATTTATCGTCGCCTTCGCATATTTTTTGCAAACATTGCGGTCGCGTAATTCTTTCCAATGGCAAGAATCATCACTGCTCAGCGAGCGATTATTACTTTTCTACGCTCCGACCTCTTCAGTTTTATCGCGGAGTAACGCGAGCTCTCGTTCTTCAAATGAAGAGAGATCATAGTAAAATCTTGGCTAAAGCGGTGGCGAGATTGTACTGCGAAGAACGACAAGACGTCTTGAAACAATTTCAGCCAGACTGTATCGTAGCCGTTCCTATGAACTGGCGACGCCTATTGTTACGCGGTGGAATTAACGCTCCCGACGTCATTGCAAAAAGAATTGCCAGCGAATTGCATATCCCGTGCTTTTCAAAATATGTTAAACGCGTTCGTTCAACGGTTCCACAAACGTCGATTGACTGGGACTATCGATTCGTCAACGTGTTTGAAGCTTTTGATATACGTGAACCCAAGCAACGATTTCGACTATTCCTAAAAAAAACGATCAAGCGCGTTTTAAGGAATACTTGGACATTGTTCCCTTTTGCAAGATCCAAATTTAAGCCTATTGAACGCTCGCTCGAACGTTTCGTTAAGAGTAAGTTGTCAAAAAAAGTTGGAGTTTTTAAGGGGAAGAGAATAATCGTGTTCGACGACGCCTTTACGACTGGCTCGACTGTTAATGAGATCTCCAGAATTCTTCTTAAAGTTGGAGCGAGCGAAATCATGGTGGCGACCATCGCTCGCGCAGGGCTTGGAAAAAGAAGGGATAATCACCACTCTTAAAGGGGAGAAGGATTAGACTTTTTCCACGAGGCGTCCAGTTGTCAAGATTTGATATTGCCTTGTGGAATAGTAATCGTTACTATGCTTGCGAAGTAGACGAAGACGTTTCGACCTTCTTGTGTTTTGACGAAGACCATAGAAGTTGGAAAGAATATCCATGGAAGCGCTTTTAGGAAAACAAGTTTGCGCTCGCAACGTTCGCGCCGCCAAAAAGAACGATTTGAAAACAGTGCTTATCGTCGACGAATCCAAGGAGACTCGCGACGTCCTTTCAACTGTCCTGGAAAGGATAGGAGTGCGCGCTCTTACAGCTGCTGTTTCCAGGCGCGGAGCCGCGATTGCAAGAGAGCAAAAACCCGATTTGGTGATATTTGATTTAGATTCTGTCAACGATTCGCCCGAAGAAGCTCTTGACTCCTTCGCGCGGGCGGGGCGTTTGGGCGACTCGTCTATTATGGTCATTGGTTCATCTAAATTTGAAACGTCGAGCGGAGAAAACGATTTTATTTCAAAACCATATCATTTTGCTCCATTGTTGCAAAAAATTGAACGTTTTTTAGAAGGTATTGACGACGACAGGTTGTCTGATGAAGTTGGAGAAACGGTCTGAAAACGTCGTCAAAGAAGATTTTGTCTAGAAGTCATTTTATAATCCTTTTCAATACGATCATTATAAAGGCGAGGGTTACAAACGCCTTATAGATCGATAAGAAACAATCGTAGCAAACGATAATACGCCGATAGTTACGTAACCATGCGTTTGCTTGTTCTACCTTCCAACAACGCTTATAACATAGTAACTTGCGACCATCCTGCGTGTTGTGTTTGTCGTTTTTCCGATGAGGATAAACTAAATCTATGCCGCGTTCCCTTTTAAAACGCTCCCAAAAGGCTTTACAAAAGGCGACTCTGTCATATATCAATCGCCTGAATTTTTTCGCGGACGATCGGCGCCCTTACGAGGAATTCGCGTTATGTCAAGCGTTTGTTCAATCAATCGAACCCCAGGAGGCGTCGCGGAAGTATTGACGGGAGTTATGAATCACTTCTAGCATAAACCTTCAGAATAGTCCAAACAAGCGCTTAATAAACGTCTTGCGAAGGCACGTCCCAAGAAAAATGATCGGTGTGGAGCAAACGACGCGCTTTTTCTCCAAGGGGCGCGCCTAAGCAATTGGCGTACAAAGCTTTTATATACTCGTTCTCGTGAGAAAAACGAACCTCCATCTCAGAATCTAGTTTCCAAAGACATTCGCAGCGTTCCTTAGTTCGCTCTTCCCCGTCATGAATCGGCTGTCCACCGCCCCCCGAACAGCCGCCGGGACAAGCCATAACTTCAACAAAATCATACTCAACTTTGCCCATCAGTAGTGATTCCAAGAGTTTTCGAGCAGACCCAAGACCAGAAACGACCGCGATTCTAACATTTCCAATTTCCGGAATAGTATAAACCGCTTCTTTCCAAGGTTTTGAACCTCTAATTTCTTCGAAAGCATCCGCGTCTGGGTTCTTTTTTGCCGAGAAGAAGTACGCTGACCTTAAAGCCGCGTCCATTACGCCGCCGGTGGCGCCAAAAACAACCGCCGCGCCCGCGCCTGTTCCCAAGGGATCGTCAAACTCTTCTTCTTGCAACGACTTCGGATTAACGCCAAACATTTTCAAAAATCTGACCGCTTCGCGCGTTGTCAAAACTTCGTCGACGTCGGGCGCCTCGCAAACGCCTTTCATCGCGCCTATTTTGCACTCGTATTTTTTCGCGATGCATGGCATGATAGAAACAACGCGAATCAGACTAGGGTCGATTCCCTTATTTTCAGCAAAATAACTTTTTGCGACAGCTCCAAACATCTGTTGCGGCGATTTGGCAGTCGACAAATGATCGGTAAAAACGGGATATTGACTTTTGACAAATCGAACCCAAGCCGGACAACAAGACGTAAACATCGGCCACTTGTGTTGTTCGCGACGCTTAAATCGCTCTACAAACTCGTTAGCCTCTTCCATTATCGTTAAATCTGCAGCAAAACTCGTATCAAAAACATAATTAAATCCGACTTTGCGCAAAGCCGCCGCCAATCTTCCTGGCGTGGCTAAACGCGCGTCTAGATCAAAAGATTCCGCCCACGCGACTCGAACTGCAGGCGCCACTTGAACGACAACCGTTAATTTGGAATTGTTAAACATTTCCAAGACGCGATCGGTGTCGTCGCGTTCCGTCAAGGCTCCGACTGGACAGTGAGCAACGCATTGTCCGCAATAAACGCAATCCGTCTGAGAAATAACGGCGTTGTTGGTCGTGCCAACGGTAACGCGCGATCCAACGCCCACAACGTCCCAAACGCCGATCGTTTGAATCTTATCGCAAACTTGAACGCACCGCAAACACTTGACGCATTTACTCGCTTCTCGAATCAGCGGAGATTCGGGATCAACTTGATCTTTCTCGGGACAGAGTTCAAACGGTTGAGAATGAACGTTCAATTCGCGCGTCAAATTTTGAAGCGAGCAATTCTCGTTCCGCAAGCAACTCGTACAATTAGTTTTATGTTGAGAAAGGATTAATTGTAGATTTATTTTTCGAGCCGCTATAACTTTTGGACTATTGGTAACAACGACCATGCCCTCTTCCACAAGAGAGTCGCAAGCGGCAACCAGTCGATTTTCATTGCTGGCAATTGGTACAACGCAGATTCGACAAGCGCCTATTTCGTTGAGGTTTTTCCAGTAACACA
>CAMZEO010000152.1 GCA_947305735.1 uncultured Planctomycetales bacterium
CCTGCGGGCGCATCTCCGGAAGACGTTTCTCCCGAGCCCTCTTTTGCAGCCTCCTCCGCAGCCTTGCGACGCGCGTCGCGGTCGCTCGGGGGCGTCTCCATCCAAACGAATTGCACGATAAAGTCGTAACGGTTCAAGTTGAGAATCTTATCGGAACTCAACTGATTGGCGATCTGATTGTTCATCGCGCTCATACCGGCGCCCATGCCGCCGGACATGCCGCCGCCCATACCTCCGGACATACCGCCGGACATACCGCCGGTAACGCCGCCCCAGCCGCCAGTCATACCGCCGCCCAGACCCGCGCGCGCGGCGCCGCCTGCCTTTCCGGGCTGTTGCTTAACGGATTTCTTAAGAATCTCTTTACGAGCTTCCGCGGCGGCCTGCGGATCGAGAAGCCGGAAATGCGTGTCAATAACGCCCGGATTAACAAGAACGGGATAATAAATTCCCATCTCTTTGAACGTGACATGGTCAACGCCGGTTTCGCCTTGACGCTGACGTTCCAAACTGATCGGGAGATCGATCTCGCCGTGCTTAAGATTGTACAGCAAGGTTTGCCGCAAGAATTCCGGTCCGCGCATACTATCGTCGGCGTCTTCCGGATTACGATAATGGTATCCGGTAAGCTGAACGATTTTGCCGGGACCGCTCGGACCGGGAATAAGTTCCAGACGATGATCTATCGATTCGGTAAACTCCCCGTACGCCTGCAATTCGGCGCCCGCCGCGTCGGAACCGCCGCCAGTAGCGCCGCCCGAACTACTTGACGATTTCGAACTCGACGACGAGGAGCCGCTCGAGGTACTCGAACCGGAACCGCCTTTGGTGTCCGACTTGGGAACAAAACCAAACATTTCCTCAAGGGACGGTTTCGCGGGAGCTTCTTTGGACGCGGCAGACGAAGACGAGTCGGACGAAACGGCGGGAGAATCATCGGATTCGCCGGAATCTGTCCCCGAGGCGTCCGCAGCCGCGCTGGAACCGTCGCTTTCATCGTCGGAAACAGTTCCCTCGGAATCGGAAGTAGTCGTATCAGAGGCGGTTCCTTCGGAGTCGGACGCTTTCCCGTCGTCGGTCGCAACCTCCGGGACCGTCGTCGCCGACGCCGCGTCAGAGGCGGCTTCCGCGCCTTCTTCCGGAACAAGACTATTCCCCTCGGCGTCAATATCGAACCACTTAGCTTCCACGTCGTCAATGTAATACCAACGGCGGACAAGTTCAAACCATTCGCCGAGATCTTCAACGTCCTGAACTTCGATATTGTTGATATAAACTCGACTTTGAAGATGGATCGCCTTGCGCTTCACCGCGGAAACGCCGTCTTCCAAAACGGCTTTGTCGGGAGCCTCGGCGGGAATAGCCGAGTTGATCGCTTTAAGGAGCTCCATCCACGTGATGCGTCCTTCGACGCCGCTAGTGAGATTCTGACCGATATCGTCGAATTTTTTAAATTCGGTAACAGCGGCGGTCGCCTTGCCGATGAGGTCTTTCGACTTGCTCGCGACGCTCTCGGCGGTCTTCTGCGCCGATTCGAGCTCCTTATTGCCGTGTACGACGTTGTACGCCTGGGTCGTCAGGAAATATTGAGTGGTAAGACCAAGCCCGACAAGAGACGCGGCGGCCAGAGCCCATGGCTTTTTACGCTCGATTAAGCGTTGGGCGACGACGTCGCGCGGAACCAGATTGACATTCAGCGGAGCTTCGCCGAGGAGCTGAAGCGCGAGACCGTAGGCGACGCCAAACGTGGAGAGATTGTCGCGAAAAACGTTGTTGGAGAGAGTTTCCTCACCTCTCAATTTGGCGAACTGTTTCGGAACGACAACTTCAACGCCGAGACTCTTGGCAAGATACTGGCGCAACCCGGGCAATTTCATCGCGTTGCCAAGCGCGTAGACACGACGTATCTTCGCCTTTTTATTCAAGTTGCGGAAAAAGTTCAAGGAACGGTCGACTTCGGCGAGCATATCGTTGAAGACCGATTTCATCGCGACAAGAACCGCTTTGGGATCTTGAGCCGTTTCCGTGTTCCTCTTAATATGTTCGGCGTTTGAAAACGTCAATTTTAGCTGCTTGGTAAGCGCCTTGGTGAACAAATTGCCGCCCACCGGAATATTGCGAAGCCACACGCCGACGCCGTTGGTAACGACGATTTCCGACGCGTCCGTTCCAACGTTCAGGATGACGTCGTAGTCGGACAACTCCTCCATCCCCTTGCCGGCGAGTTCGTCGTAATCGTATAAGTCATGCACAAAGGCGTTGTACAACGCGACTTGAGCGCCTTGAACGCAGTCGACGTCCAAACCGGCGGCCGCGTAACGATCGACCAAACGCTTGGCAAAGTCGCGCTTCATCGCGTACATAAAGATGTGCATATCTACCGCGACGCCCCCTTCGATGATTCCGCCGACCTGGCGGTAATCCCAAATGACGTCCTGAAGATCGAAAGGAAGCCACTGCTTCACTTCGTATTTTATAAGATCGGGAACCTTTTTAGGATCGATTGGAGGAAGAGGCTGGAAACGCCAAAGCGCGTTCTGACCGGATACGGAAATGGCGACCGGCTCGCCCTTGACGTTGTTGCGCGAAAGAAACAGCTGCAACGATTCCGCAAGAATTTCATTAGCGTCGGCGCCCGGTTGCGTCATGATCTTGCTGTGTTCGATGTAGTCGAACTGCAAAACCTCTATTGTGCCCGGTTCCTCGCCTTTGCGGCAACGAATCGCCTTCAACGACGTATTGCCGACGTCGACGCCCCATACGGTTTGATTTTTTGCCATAGTCTATTCGTCCCGTGTTTCTTTCCTGCGCGTCGGCAAAAGCCGCGTCGGAATACGCGCCGAAAACGCGCGACCGAAGCGAAGCCGACCAACGCGCAAACGACGCCCTCAATTTCGTTTAAACGATACGCCGCCGTCGTCGATTTGCCTCGACGACGTTTTGTATGGACAAAGCGCGGCGCAAACTTGGAAGAAAAGCGACGCTTCGATTCCAAGAGGGCGCAACGCCCCTATCATTACGACTCTTGTCCTCATATTGTAACATGGGTTGCGGCGTCCGGTCAAGTTTTTTTTCCTCTTGAAAGCGATATTTTTTCAATCTCTCCAAAAAAAAAGCGATGAAAGCGATTATTTGGTCCTTATGAACGCTAGACGCAGTTCTACTTGTAACGGTTATCACAATTAAAATAACGCGACACAAGGATATTTTTCAGAAAAAGTTTTGAAGAACAAAAAATCTTGAATCTCCCGAAACTGCGCGTACTCGACAAGAGATTCCTAACAGAAAATTTCGAGAAACAGTTAAAATTTTAAAATTTTACTAAATATTCCAATTATAGGGACGAAAATAGAAATTGTAAGGCCGCTTGAAGCGCGCGTTTGAACAACTTTTCTCCTAGTCGCAGTAATTGAGAAGAAACGGAGCGTGTTCGATGACTCGTATCGTCGTAATGGGAATTATAATGGCGTTTGCAGTAGGATTTGTCGGATGTCGAGCCTGCCTGGCGCCTTACGATTATTGCCAGCCGACGTTCCTTCCGGAGCGCGGCGATCAATGTATGGGCGAATTGTATCGTTGCGGTTCTATTCTCGGCGGCATGGAGCGCCACTCCGACGCCAACGGGTATTGCGAGAACTGCGGCGGAGGATCGGTGGAGTACTACGCTTCGAACGAAGGGCAGACGTTCGACGGAGAGACATTGGTCGATCAAAACGCGCCGACGCGACAGGCGACGGTTTCCGCGTCCTACGCAAACGCGGCGAGTCAGGGCGAAATACGTTCCGCCTCCTACGGAACCGACGAATTTTCGCTCTTCGACGACGCCTCCGAAAACTACTAACTTTGAATTGCCGACAGGCTCATGACAAGCGACAATCGTAACGAACGCGCGTTCGATCTTCATTGCGGATCGAGCGCGTTTTTTTTATCGGACGTTCCGACTCTTCAGTGGACGCGGGCAGACGGAGACCGCGACGAGTTCTTTATGCGTCAAGCGCTTTTGGAAGCCAAGCTCGCGGCGGAAGAGGGCGAAATACCTATCGGCGCGATTCTTGTGTGCCAAAACCGGATCGTCGCGCGCGAACACAACCGTCGGGAACAAAACCGCGACCCGCTCGCGCACGCGGAAACGTTGGCGTTGCGCGAAGCTTCTGTTTTCTTCCCGTCTTGGAGAATCGAGGACTCCGAGTTATTCGTAACGCTCGAGCCATGCGTCATGTGCGCTGGAGCGCTCGCGCAATCGCGAGTCAATCGCGTCGTCTTTGGAACGCGCGATCCCAAGGGCGGCGCGGTCGCGTCTCTTTTCGAACTTTTAAGCGACTCGCGTCTCAATTGGCGCTGCGAAATCGCCGAGGGAACGCTTCGAGACGAATGCGCGTCCATCTTGCGCGATTTCTTCCGCGAACGCCGCGGAAACAAACGCGACGTTCCTTAAACGAGTTCGCGACTTGTTTCCGTCAACACGCGACGGGATATCGCATTGGGGGGTAACCCGCGCGATCGGGCGTGTTTGTCGCGCCTTTTTTATCCACTCCCCTAAAACCCTCCCAAACCGTACGTAAACCAATCTATGGAAAATAAGCAAAGATATGACCAATTTTAAAAACACGACTCCCTTCGCGTCCTCATGATAGGCGACGTCGTCGGCAAACCGGGCAGAGACGTAGTCATCCAACGAATGGGCGACATAAAAGAACGGTTCGATATCGACTTCATCGTCTGCAATGCGGAAAACGCGGCGGGAGGCTCGGGAATCACCCCGGAAATCTACAACGCGATTATCGGCGCCGGAATCGATTGCGTCACGCTCGGCGACCACGCTTTCCGACAAAAATCCTTCTTACCCGTCCTGCGTTCAAGCGATCCGCGCGTCATACGTCCGGTCAATCTTCCCGCAGACGCGCCCGGCAGAGGGTGGACTATTATGGAAGTCGGCGCGACACAACGAAGACCCGCGGTCAAAATCGGCGTCGCGTCGTTGCTTGGAAGAGCCTTTATGCAGACCCAGGGCGATCATCCTCTGGCGACCGTCGACAAAATCGTCGAAAAGTTCGCGGACGTCCGCGTCCGCTTTCTCGATTTTCACGCGGAAGCGACCAGCGAAAAGCAAATCCTCGGGAGATACCTCGACGGGCGGTTTTCCGCTGTCTTAGGCACGCATACGCACGTCGCGACCGCAGACGAGCAAATCTTGCCGAACGGAACGGCGTTTCAATGCGACGTCGGCATGACGGGACCTTTTGAAAGCATCATCGGACGCAAAATCGACAGCGTCGTCGAAAATTATCGAACTTGCGTTCCGACGTCCTTCGACGTCGCTTCAAAAAACGCGAGATTAAACGGAACAATCGTCGACGTCGATTGCGTCACGGGCAAGGCGAGAGCCATTCGACGTCTCGATTTTGCCGTCGACGACTAGTCGTTTCAGACGAAATTGACCCTGAAAAAAGTTAAAAGAATAATTTTTGGGTTAAGTTTTCCGGTAAAGGGACGATTAAAATAACAGACGCGGGACGCGAAAAAAAAACGCGTCGTTCGTGAGTTTTACTCGGGAAATCGCGGATTTTTTGAGTCCGTATTCCCTTTTGTTGGTTTCTGATTTGCTTCTGGCAAACGTGAGAAACGTCCCCCCTTCTTCCATTAGCTCCCCCGTAAAAGGAGTTAATTTTTTTCGGCATACTAGAAAAAATAGGGAACTTTGGTAAAATTTAACGCGTCTTAGAGAGTACCCCCCCAAGAACAACTTTTTTTCGGCGTTATTGCGCCGAACCAATAAAGGCTTCGCCATGAATCAAGAAGTTAATGTGCTGGCGCTCGTTAAAGGCAAAGAGCGATATGTTTTTATGTACAACGAAACGAACCGAACCGCCGTTCTCGAATCGTTCGCGCGTTACGCTTCGGATCCCGAAATGAGTTTTTCATGGTACGACGCCGCTGTCTTGACGCAACGAATTCGCGCCGAACAGCGTAAGACGGAAATAGCCGCCGCGCGTTCCGCCAATCAGTCGATCGTTCGCGAAGAGCGCGCTAAGAACGCGTTCAAAAAGATTGGCGGCGGAGTCTTCGACGATTACGAAGTTTGAGCGCTCTCAAAGAATTGGTTTTTCTTTTTTCCTTCCTTCCCCGTCGAAAACGCCGTTTTTTGACGGGGATTTTTTTGGTCGCGCGAAAAGAGACGCGCAATTCATCGTCTTCAAAAAACGCTCGTTGGATTAAAGCGCGATGGACTCAAACGAATCCGACAGATACCTGCTTGTTCCGATTATAAAATATCTTCGCTTTCTTTCGGTCGAACGAAATTTCTCCCAATACACGATCAAAAGCTATCGCGAAGATCTCATAGCGTGGCTCGAATATGAACGCGATCTTCATGACGGAGTCTGTCCGCGACCAGATCAAATCGACGTGCCCGAGCTTCGCGGGTACGTTCTGGCCATGAGCGACGCCGATTACTCTAAAGGGACAATCTCGCGTCGGCTCGCCTCATTGCGAGGATTCTATCGATTTGGAGAACGAGAGGGCTGGGCGGTTCAAAACCCCGCCAAGGCGCTTCGCAATCCGCGTATGCGCCGTCCTCTGCCGCTTGTTCTGTCGAAATCGGACGTTCTCAAACTGCTCGAGGCTCCCGATCTTCACACTCCGTTGGGTTTGAGGGATCGCGCGATTCTGGAAATTCTCTATTCGGGCGGACTGCGCGTAAGCGAATGCGTCGGTCTGATTTTTTCAGACCTGCTCATAGACGAAGACCTGCTCAAAATTCGAGGTAAAGGCAAGAGGGAGCGTTTCGCGTTTATCGGGACGCACGCCAAAGAATCGCTCCTCAAATACATCGTTCTCGGGCGGGAATATCTGCGCGTCGCGCCCCAGGAAAGCGGACGACGCGCCAAGGGAAGTTTTACGCCCGTCGAACCGAATCGGGAGACTCAACGTTTCGTCGCGACGTTTTTTCCAAACAGTCGACCGCATGCGCCAAACGGAGCCGAATACGGCTATCAGCCGCCTTCGCCGGAAGAACTTAATGATCCGGAATCGAGAAAACGTTGGGAGGCGTTTCTCGAGGAACGCGTCTTTCTCAACAAGAACGGCAAACCGCTCGGAACGCGCGGCGTCGCGCAAAAACTCGACGAATACGTCTCTCAGGTCGGGCTCGACCCGAGAATCTCTCCGCACTCGCTCCGACATTCGTTCGCGACTCACCTGCTCGACTCCGGAGCCGATATTCGTTCGATCCAGGAATTACTCGGGCACAGGAACATCGTCACGACGCAAATCTACACGCATGTCTCGACCGCAAAGCTCCGCGCCGTCTACGAACAAGCGCATCCTCGCGCCCGCGGATCGAACGTCCAAAAGGATGAAGAAAAAGACTCGGGAAACGCCGCATGGAAGAAATGAAAGAATTCGACGCTCCGATCCTCGTCAAACGCGATGCCAATCGTCCCGTCGAGACGATCCTGTTCAATCGCCCCGAAAAACGCAACGCGCTATCCTATCGCGCTCTCCGACTTCTCGTCGCGGAATTTGAACGATTGGAAAACGACGAAAGCCTTAGAATCATCGTTCTTCGCGGCGTCGAACATACGTTTTGTTCGGGGCTCGACTTGCGCGAAGCGACTTTTGGCGAACCAATTTTCAACGAGGAACTTCGATCGATTTCCGTCGACGCGTTCAATGAAACTGGGGACGGAGAATCGACGCCGCGCGGCAAAGTCATGCCAAGACTGGTGCAAGAGGTTCTTATAAGAATCAAAAGAATTCCTCAATTGACGATCGGCGCGGCGGAAGGCGCGGCTTGCGGTGGCGGCGCGGGAATCCTCGCCTCGTGCGATTACGTCTTGGCCTCGGAAAACTTTCAAGGCGCGTTCACGGAAGTTAAACGCGGTCTGCGTCCGGCGCTCCTCTTTCCGTTTCTGGCGAAAAAATTCCCGATCGGCGCGCTTCAGGAGGCGGTGTTCACTGCGCGCTCGTTTGGAGCCGAACGCGCGAAAGAGCTGGGATTAGTTCAGCAAATCGCGCCCGTCGACGAGTACGAAAACTCGTTAGAAGAAATAATTAAACTATTCTTATTCAACAACGCAGCGGCGCAACAAGAAGCGAAACGCCTCTTTGCGACAATTACGACCCCGACGCTCAAAGAAGTCGACAATGCCTGGGAAGACCACTGGCGATCGTGGAACTCCCCCGCAGGCAAAGAAGGCGTCCTCGCGTTTTTGGAAAAAAGGGGATAACGACGCGCGACGAATTGACGTCGCAAATAAACCGACGCCAATACGCAGAATTAGAGCCGCAGACGACGGGCGGATCTAACTTTCTGTCGCGTTGACGCATTGGGGGACGGCGCGTTTTGGCAACGCCAACCGCAACGACGCTTTCTTTTTCGTTGGCTCCGAGATTTCGCCCATACTCGATAAATTGTTTCGCGATCAGGCGCCGTTTAGCGTCGAGCGGCATTGTCTAAATTCTTCGCATTTCAAAGAAGCCGCAAACCGCGGGACGTTTCCAGTCAAAAAAACGTTCTGAAGTCGGCGACTGAGCGCGGACGTCGGAAAAGCGTTTCGGCGAGCCGCGCTCCGAGGACAATGAAAATTAAGCCCCGACGTTGCGTATGAAAAATACGCCGCAAACGCGCGTAGTCGCCGTCGCGCAAAAGCGAGTACAAATCGAAAACATAGGTGGAAAAAGTCGTAAACGCGCCCAAAAACCGGTCAAAACAACCGTCTTAATTTGAGGATCCCAATTCGAGCGAAATGCGAAAAGAACCGCGAACGCGCCAAAACAAAAACAACCGAGCACATTGACGAACGCGACTTCCCAAGACGTCGCTTTTCCCAACGCCGACGATGCGCAAGTCGTCAAACAAAACGCGAAAGCGCGCCAAGACCTCCGGCAAAAACATAGCGAAAAAAAGTTTGAACATCCGCATTCGATCCGCGTCTTTTCCACAATTTCTGCGACAAGCGCCAGTCCGACAAAATGTTCGCGAAACTTTAAACAGTCTCAAAGTTCGTCTGAATCCTAATTCATTCAACGTCGGGAATCGCCAATTTGAGCGATTCGGCGATCGCTTTAATCGCTTGTTCACGCGTCTTGCGTTCTTTAGAGAATTTCGAGACCCCGGGCAACTTGCGCCATTCTTTCCCGCTGAAATTCGACGACGAGGATTTATTTAATTTAGAATAATCCTCGTACCTGGCGCATTCTTCAAGAGCGCCGTCCAGCCCCGGAATATCGACGGAGGGCAAATCGGCGCCAATCGCCGATTGCACGGAATCTTCAAGCGCTTTGCCGCGCGTTTGAAGCTTCTTAACCAATTCGACTCCGCGCGCAAGCAACGCGTCGCAAACGCTCTTCTGAACGCGCGCTGTCAATATTTTCCCCTTCGGATCGTATTTCGAGTTGTACGCCAACGCGCCGCCGCCACCCAGTAGTCCGCCGAGGACCCCCCCGACAAGCATGCCGGCGCCGAAAGAAAGCCCCCCGACGCACGCGTCGATCGCGCCGCCGACAACCGCGCCGACCGTCGCGCCGACGCCGCCCCCGACCGACACTTGACGCTTCGCGCCGCCTCCAAAGAGCAAGTCGCGTTGTTTCGCGTCGTCTTCGACCACAAGCATTTCGCGATCGAGCACGCCTGGATGGAACCCCCACGTTTTCAACAGCTCCACTTGAGCGTTATGCTCGCGCTGAACCGCGTTCTGCTTGAGCGTCTCCTCTAAGAGAGTCAGTTGAATCTGCCACTCGTTCCGCCCTACGCCCGTTTTGATTTCGCGGTAAGCGACGACGTCGACAAGCAACTCGGCGAGAATTTCGCGCGATCGTTCCAAGCGTCGAAGTTCGCGAACGCGACGCTCCTTAATTTCAAGGCGCAACACTCGTTGCGTCAAAGATTCGCGCGCAAGCGCGGCGAGTTTCTCAAACAGTTCGATTTCGTTGACGAAAGAACGCGAGTGCGCGTCGTACTCCTGAACGAGGAAAAAACTATTTTTTCGAAGCGTTTCATCCCATTCGGCGCGGTAGTCGACTGCGGTCGCGCCGGATGCGTCGAGAGGAGTCGGCGACGCGACGCGAACGTTGTTGTAGGCGACCACGACCGGCTTATTAATATTTCTGAGCAACGCGAGCGTATGCTTAAGAAGATATTGTTTTGGATTGTTTTGCGGGTTCTTGCAGTACAGGGATTGCTG
>CAMZEO010000153.1 GCA_947305735.1 uncultured Planctomycetales bacterium
GTCGACTTTTTCGTAAAGTTCCGACCGCGCGATTTTCAAAAAATCCAGATTGTCGCCTTCAACGTAAACGTTGAGCGTCTTATTCCAATTCCTGGATTCCTCGAGCCAGGGTCGAATCTTTTTACCGGTTTGACGCCGAGCTTCAAAAGAGGCCTCGCGCTTTCCAATCCAGGTATATTCGCAAGTTTCCCGAACGTTGAGAAGTTCCTTCAATATATTGAAATCAACCTGAAGGGTTCCGGAATCGTCCTTGACGAAACATTCGGGAAAGATCGCGCGAAACGCTTCGATTCGTCGCGACGTCTCGTCTTGTTTTTTTTTCGAGGCTCCGCTCATCGATTTTTCCCGTTATCTCCGATGTAAAAAAACAAACGAGTCGCGACAAAAGACTTGACTAACGCGCGTTCGTCGCGGTTCAGTCCGAGAACGCATATCGTCGCGACGTACAGACAAAAACTTAATACGGCGAGGAGCGCCAAACGCCAATACTCGGGGGTCGCCAAACGTAAAACGATCCAACCCGGAATAACCGTCGCCGCGACGGCTGTCGCCGTCGTTTTAATTTGTCGCGTCCAATAGTCGAGTTTCCGCTCCCCAATAAGGCGACAAGTCGCGTTGGGAATCCAAAAAAAATGAATCGCCAAACCGGGAAGAACCGTTCCCAAAGCGACGCCAAAAAGCCCCAGACCGCGCCAAACGAACAAAACGCTCAACGCGACGTTCAGCAGGCCGTGAAGAATCGAACCGACCGCCAGAACGCGATGGCGCGCGACGCCTTGCAAAAGTCGAGCGTTCGTTTCGGCGCTCCCGCGATAGAGCCCCGACGCTATCGCGCAAAGGGCGAGCGCGGGAAAAGCCTCAAGATAATCGGCGCCTATCCACCGTTCAATAAAAGGACGGCCGAACACAAGGAGACCAAACGCCATAAAAACGGAAACGTATGTCGAGGCGCGCGTTATCGAAGCTCGAGACGAGTAAAAAGCGTCGCTGAATTTTGATCGCTCTCGAGCGACGCGGCGAGTCCTCCCGCCGCCGTCGTCTTCTTCGGTCGTTTCCAGAGCGGCGAGACGCGCAAACCAGTTTGTTTCCCAAGACGACGTTTCGCATAAGAAAGAATTAAAATAACTGATCAGCGTCACGACGACCAAATTATAACGCGCGACGTCGGACGTCGATAAAAGCAGCGCGATTATAATGAGATCGCTTCGATTGACCGCAATTTCTCCCGCCTGCGCCAAAAAGGCGAAAAAACTGTAACTCAGTAAAGATCGGACGCGTTTTCCGCGAAAAGAACGAAACGAGAATTGAAACGCGGGAACGGCGCGGCGCATAATAAAAACATAAACGAGCAACTGCAAAATCGTCAAAATTAGATTGCCGACAAAAAGCGCGATCAAACGTCCGCCGAAAAAAAGAATCGCAAAGTTAACAAGTCCAAAAAGAATACGAAAGACAAAAACCGTTCCTCCGGTAAGTTCTTGCCGCAACGCGCCTTTGATCACGCCGCAAATGCCGTCGGATATTTTGGAAACGGCGAAAGACGCGCCCGAGAAGAAAAGAGCCGCGCCAAGAAGCCCCGTCTCGTCGCAACGACCGCCAAAAAAAACCGCGACTCCAAAAGCCGCGCACGCCAACAAAAAGACAAGAGCCGAAATTCCGCCAAATAAAACAATTGCCGTCGATCCGATCTCGTTGACGCCAACACGATCGTCTTTGACGTAGTGTCTCGTGATATAACGACTCGTCGTCGTCGTCAAGCCAAAGTCGAGCAACCCGCACCAGCCGGCGAACACCGACGCAAGCGCGTAGACGCCGTACGCGCTATCGCCGAGACAAGACAGCATATACGGCGTTAAAAACAAACCGAAAGCAACCCCGACGACAAGCGCGCCGCAGGATAACCCCGCCCCTTGCAACAGGCGTAGTAAAGGCGTTTTCAATTTGTTTTCCTTCCGAGCATTACAGTTTTGAGAACGAAACCGAATCCGAATCGTTATTTCCTTAATTGTAGCGCCGGACGCGAGTTTCGCCACCCGCTTGACTTTCAAAAATCCGTTTGGTATTCTGGACGAAAACGTCGACGATCGCGCGACTGCGCGATAAAGACAACCGTAGTTGCGTTGAATCACGGAGAGAGTAATGCTTCCCAACTGTTTTTCTTCAACAAAGCGCGTTCATCTCGCCGCGCTGGCAGTCTTCATGGCGCTCTACGCGTCGTCAACTTTTGCAGTTGAAAACAATAAAGAATTCGACGTTAAAACGTTTAACGGAGTTCCTATGATTACGATCGACGGAACGCCGGTTCGATCGCGCGTCTTTTTCGGAATAAAGAACGCTTCGTCCGTTATGGTTGATTCCGAGTGGAAAACGCGCGAATATGAATTTGTCCCCCAGGAAACGGTCGACGGGAACGGAACGTTGCATTTTCGTTTCGGCTCGACGCCAGGAACTGTTTTCATCGACAATGTGTCGATTATCGAAAAAGAATCGGGAACAATCGTCGCCGGTCCTTACGCGTTTGAAAAGGAAACAGAGTTCTCAAATTCCTGGGAATCTTGGCATAACGCCTTTCAAGGCGTGGAGATCGCGTCTGTCGATATTCAAAAAAACGCCGGAGTCGACGACTCAAACGCTCTTGTCGTTCGGGTTAACGACTTTCCTAAAGAATTGAGACCTGATTTTCACATCTACCATAAAGCGCGGCTCTCGTTCAAAAAAGGAACGACTTACGTCGTTAAATTCGACTTGCGCGCCGACGCGGTCAGAAAACTTAACGTTTCTGTCTATCGTCCAGCCTCGCCGTCGTTCGTTCTGATCGCGTCGTTGGGAAAGAACGTTTTTGAAAGCCAGGTCGAACTGGCCGCCGACGCGGGCGTGGACTTCGTTTCTTTTATCGCTCCGCTCTGGCCTAATGAGGACGGTTCTTACGATTGGTCGTTTCTCGACGGCGTTTGCGACGACGCTCTCAAAGCGAATCCCAACGCGCTTCTTATTCCGCGACTGGATATTCAGGGGACAAAAAAATGGCTTGCCGCTCATCCGGAAGCGCGGGCAAAATGGCAAAAAACGGGACAAGATTACGACAATCAAGGTTGGCTCTGGGCAACCCCGACCTCCCCGGAATATCGCCAAACCGCTTGCGAAGCGCTCGCGGCGGCAATTCGACATCTTGAAGAAAAATACGGCGATTCGATCGCCGGATATCATCCCGCCGGACAAAACACTAACGAATGGTTCACGCCCAACACGTGGACCGAGGGATATCATGGTTTTTCAAAGTCGGATCGCGTCGCTTTCCGACGCTGGCTTCGCAATAAATACGAAACCGACGAAGCGTTGCGAGAGTCGTGGAACGATCACGCCGTTACTCTCGAGACGGCGGAAGTTCCAAACGTTGAAGAACGGGACGCGTCGCGTGAAAAGCCGATTGTCGAATCGCAAAAATTACTCGATTTCAACGCCTTTTGGCAAGACGCGATGGCGGATCTTCTACTGGAGCTTGCGAAAACAATCAAGCAAGAGACCGACGGTCGCAAACTCTCCGTCTTGTTCTACGGTTACTCCTACGAATTCTCTATCGTGGCGAAGGGGCCCGCGGCAAGCGCGCACTACGCGCTTCGACGTCTCCTCGATTCGCCCGACGTCGATATTATCTGTTCTCCATTTTCCTATTTTGAAAGACAACTGGGAGCGGGCGGATGCTGTATGCTTAACGCCGAAAGCGTTTCCGCCGCCGGTAAACTCTATCTCTATGAAGACGACGCGCGGACGTTCCTCGCTTACGCTAACGGCGAAAGACAATACTCCCCTACGACTAATGTGAAAGACTCGATCAACGTCCTTTTGCGTAATTCGGGAGAATGCGCGCTTCGCAATTTTGGAACATGGCTCATGGATCTTGGAGCGGCGGGCTGGTACGATTCATCCGAGTTGTGGCAAGCTTCGGCGTCGCTCGAAAAGTTGGATCGATATTTCATTGAAAACCCGACGCCGTACGTTCCTGAAGTCGGAGTCTTCCTGGGCGAAAAATCAATGCTCGAAATATCAAGCGGCGACTATTCCGGAAAAGGGATTTTTTATTTTCGCAAGGATCTCGACCTCCTTGGCGCGCCCTACGCGCAATACGACCTCGACGATCTGCTCGAAGGGCGAATCCCCGCTCCCAAACTCGCGATCGTTCTCAATCCCGAAGCCCTTGACGACGAAACAAAGGGTAAAATTCTCGAACAAGCGGACAAGACAAACGCGCGCGTTCTCTGGGTCGATTGGTCCGGGGTCGACACGCATACGTTGAGAAAAGAAGCCAAAGAAGCGGGAGTTTGGGTTTACACAAACTTATGGTGCAACGTCTGGGCAAACGGTCCGTTCGTCCTGCTCCACGCGCCCGTCGACGGCGACTATACGTTTGTCGCGCCCGAAGACAAAAAGAAAATATACGATTATTTCACCGACAATCTTCTTTCCGAAGACGGAAAAATCGTAGTTTCGATGAAATTAGGCGATACAAAAATCTTTCGACTGGAATAACAAGCATACGTTTATGACAACGCTTTTACCCAACGAGGTTACAACTATGAAAACGTCGATCACATTGTCCCTCGCGGCGATCGCCGCCTTCGCGCATACGTTTGTTTTCGCGCAAGAAGCGAAACAGAAACATGAACGTCTGCTACCCGAGCTCGTCAAAATCGCCAACGAAGACGGAAAAAAAATCTACAATATTTGCGAAATCTGCGACGGCGTTTCGGAAACCGCCGTCATCCGCGACGAGATTAGATGTCATAACACTTACTCCGTCGCCAAACTCTTCACTTGCACGGCGATCGGCATTTTACAAGATCAAGGCAAACTTGACGTCGACGAACTTGTCTATCCGATCTTCGAAAAAAAGTTTCCGAAGAACTTCGATCCCAACTGGAAAAAAGTAACGATCGCCAACGTGATCACGCATCGAGCGGGGTTTGCGACGGACGCGCTGGATATCGACGCAAACGAAGCCGCCGAATGGAAGGATCGAAATTTCCTCAATATCGTCTTGTCGCAACCGCTCCCCAACGAACCGGGAACAAAATACGTCTACACGGACGCGACGTTCTATCTGGCGTCGAGAATCGTCTCCGAAAAAACGGGCGAACCGCTCAACCAATTCATGATCCGAGAACTTCTTGAACCGCTCGAGTTTGACGAATACGCCTTCTCCACCGACCCCGAAGGCTACCCCATAGGAGCCACGGGAATGTATATTTCTACGGAAGACATGGCGAAACTTGGTCAACTATACGTGCAAGACGGCGTCTACGACGGCAAGAGAATTCTGTCGAAAGAGTTCGTCGACGAGGCGTTTGAAAGAACTTTTGAACTCTATCCGCTCGACAAAGAAGGAAACGCTTTTGGGAAAGGAGGAATGAACGGACAGTTCCTCTATATGAACCGAAAAACCAAACGCGTGGTTTCGTTACATTCGTTCCGAGCCAACGTCGACGCGATCGTAAGCTACTTGGTCGAACATGACAAGTAGTAAAATCCGCCAATCAATGGAATCTACAATCAAGGGAATCTATAAAAAACGCCCTGCGAACAAAATCGCGGGGCGCCTTTAATGGGCGACAGCAGACTCGAACTGCTGACCTCCGCCGTGTGAAAGCGGCGCTCTAACCAGCTGAGCTAGTCGCCCGTACAAAAAAAAACCGGTCAAAACATTAACCGGTCAAGTGGAGAGTAAGGGAGTCGAACCCTCGACCTCGACATTGCGAACGTCGCGCTCTCCCAACTGAGCTAACTCCCCGAAAGCAGTGTCCGCCGAAACAAATGAAACGCGCCTTACAACGCAACTTCCTCAAATCGACAGACGCATTTTAGCCGAGTTTCGAGTTTCGTCAATCGTCTTTTTCAATATTTTTTTATATTTACCCGACTTTTATTCTCTCATATTCGTTTCGCGCGCTCCCGACAACGAAAAAGACGCGCGTCAAAAAACGCGCGCTTTCCTGGACCGTCAAACGTCTATGCGTACAAATTGAGCGCCGCGCTCGGCAGATTTCAGGTAATCCCGCCGTGCGTGCGATACGGGGTCATGTGGCTGGGCTGGTCAAGCATCCAGACGCGTTCCCACGTTTCTTCCGCCTGACGCAAATCTTCAGACGTATTATAGAGCTGTTGCGTTCTCTTGGCGGGATCGCCGGAATACGCCGGCAGGACGCAACCGACGGAACTCAGCGCCAGAGTCCCCAACAACAGCGACAGTAACAATTTACGCATCGCGTTTCTCCTCCGTGATATGAAACGTTCTTCGAAATGATTGATCGTCGGCAATTCTAAAAACGTTTCGGTTAAACCGACATTCAACGCGTCTGAACGAACCAAACTCGAGCGTCCGCGTTATTGTTTACTCATTTGGAAAGGGTATCGGCAATTTAGCCGTCCGGGCTGTAATAAATCCGCGGCTATTTTGCAGAAAAACTCCCTAAGAAGGAATTTCCTAAAAGCCGACCCTCGACGCAGTTTCCTGCGAAAAAACGCCAATCCCGCCACTCGTCGCGAGATTTTCCGTTCCATTTATCGGACTTCAAAAAAAAAGAAATGAGAAAAAGTCGACTTTTTTAGAGAGACCGCGAGAATAAAAAGAAAAACGTTTATTGGAGACCCTGATCGTTCTCCAATAAACGGAGCAAAATTAAAAACGCGAAAACAAAAAGACGAGTCGATGCTATCCCCGAGCGTTAGCTCGTATAGCTTTTTCCACTTCGGCGACGTCCGCCTGAGTGTTGACGCCAAGACACTCGACTTCCTTTAAAACGGGAAGCGCAAGAATTTTCTTACCGGCGTCAAGAAGAATCCTGGGAACGTCGGTAATGTAATACTCGCGTTGCGCGTTATTATTACGAATACTATCCAACGACGACAAAAGATCGGGCGCGTTGAAAACGTAATAACTGATGTTGATTTCCTTAATCTTACGCTGTTCGTCCGTCGCGTCTTTCTCTTCGACTACTCCGACAAATTCGCCTTGCTCGTTTCGGAGAACGCGCCCCATGCCGAATGGATTCTCCTTATAAACCGTGCCCAAAACGCAAGACGCGCCGCTCTTTTCAAATTCCTCAAAGAGACGATCTACGGAAGAACTCTGCAACATCGGATTATCGCCCGCAATAATAAAAACGGGACCGTCGAAGCCCTCGAGATAGTCGCGACACGACATAACGGCATGCCCCGTCCCCAAGAGCTCTTTTTGTTCCGCAAATTTCACGTTCTTACGCGATTCTATTTCCGAGCGGACAAGCTCCTTTTGATATCCGACCACGACAAGAATCTCGTCGATCTTCGCCGCGTCAAGGGCGTCAAGGACATAACTAATCATCGGTCTTCCGCAGACTGGAAAAAGCACCTTGGGAAGTTCCGACTTCATTCGCGTTCCCTTGCCCGCGGCAAGGACGATCGCTTTTCTGACGTTTGAATTCATGTCAATTGCTCCAGCGCAAAGTAAGAAGACGTCTCCTTACGACAAAACCTATTCGAAGTCGCGACTTCGTCAGCGCTTGCTAAAATATTTGTCAAAAAACTCTTGATTGGTTGAAAACGTCGAAAGATTGGAGGTCAAGCGCTCCATTGCGTCGACCGGTTCGAGCGGCGCAAGCGTGCGTCGAAGCGCGTTGGCGTAGCGAAGCTCGTTGGTCGGCAACAAAAGTTCCTCGCGACGCGTTCCCGATTTTGAAACGTCGATAGCCGGCCAAACGCGACGATCCGCAAGGCGACGATCCAGAACGAGCTCCATATTGCCCGTTCCCTTGAATTCCTGGAAAATGAGCTCGTCCATACGACTGCCGGTGTCGACGAGAGCCGTGCCGACGATCGTCAACGAGCCGCCCTTCTTACCTCCTACCCCCTCGACGGAACGAGCGGAAGAAAAGATCTTTTTAGGAATATCCATCGCCTTGATGTCGACTCCGCCCGTCATGGTGCGCCCCGTGTTTCCAACCCACTTGTTAAACGCGCGAGCCAGACGGGTGATGGAATCCAGGAGGAGAAATACGTCCTTGCCCATTTCGGTAAGTCGTTTGCAACGTTGCGTCACAAATTGCGCCAAACGGATATGACTTTCGAGCTCGCAGTCAAGACTGCTCGCGACGACTTCCGCGTTAACGGCGCGCTGGAAATCGGTGACTTCCTCGGGACGTTCGTCGATAAGCAAAACGATAACGACGACCTCGGGATGATTGATCGTCACCGCCTGACAAATCTGTTGAAGAAGAACGGTCTTGCCGGAACGCGGAGGAGCGACAATAAGAGCGCGTTGCCCTTTGCCAAGGGGCGCGAGAATGTCGATAACGCGCGTGGAAAGAGGTTCTTGACCAGTCTCGAGACGAAGCCACTCCGTCGGCGTTACGGGCGTCAACTCGTCAAAAGGAACAACTTTACTGTAGCCGTCCGGATCCGCGTTCGGATCAATTCCGTCGATATCGTGGATTTCACGAACGCGCGGTCCCTGACTTCCGCGAGCGGGTTGAACAAGCCCCGTAATCTTTACGCCCTCGCGCAACTTAAGTTTCTCGATAACGTTTCCGGGAACAAAAGGATCGGAGGTCTGACGAACGTAACTCTCTTTCGGGTCGCGTAAAAAGCCGTATCCGTTCGGGTGCAATTCTAAAACGCCGGCAACGTTATAGAAAGAATCGGGATCCAGCGGATTGACGTCGGCTGACGGAATATTCGCCGTAGATTTCGGTCGTCTGGGCGCCAAAGGACTGTTCTTGCTGGTTCGCCTCGCATAACGGCTCTGACCATAAGAGCCGCTCTGCGAACCATATCCCTGGTTGCTTGAGGGCGACTGACCGCCGTAACCGCCCCCGTAACTACCGCGGTAATTGCTCGGATTACGATGAGCGCCGCGATAACTCGGACGTTCGACGTAACCGCGCTCGCCGTAATTGCGTTCGACGTAACCGCCTTGACCGTCCGCGTAAGCGCCGGACTCGTAATCGCGGTCCCCGTAAGAGGAACGAGAACCGTTGTCGACGTCGTAATTATTGTTGGAAGAAAGATTGGAACGACCGTTCGAGCGCAAACCATGAGCGCCGTAATTACTCCTGGAATCCATACTATGTTTCTCTGTCGTTTCGCCTTGTAAAGAACTTGTCGCGTCAAGATTGCGGCGCGGCTATTCAAGACGCGTGAAAATGCCTTATGTTCATAGAAGCGAAGTGAACAATCAAAAAAAGAACCGTCTTAAACAAACTACAAAAGCGCGCTCTCTAAGCGTGAAAAACATCACGCGAAAGATCTCGTCGGAAAAACAACGCGAAAAACTCGGGCCGACCGGACGCAACCGCGCAACAAAAAAAACCAAACCCAAGAAAGCGCCGTCCCGAAACGCAAGGGCTCGGAATAAGCGGGCGCTATTAATTCCAAACCAAGAAAGAAACAGCGCTCCAAACTGACGCGGCTCGAAAAGAAAGAACCTCGCCAAAACTCGGAAAAGCCCCAAAAAACTTACCGAGCGGAGCCGTATTGTATCGTCGATTCTTCAAAAAGCAAGACGTTTTTTTTCATTTTTTTTAATTTCTTTCCTTTAACGTCCCGGAAAGACGTTCAGGGAGGCGAGTCCGCGAAAAAAACGCCGATTGTGGAAAGCCGATCGTTATCCGACGTCGCCAAGATTAAACTCGCGCCCATATTTAGCGAGAACCTGGCGACGAAGAGCCTGGTGTTCCGGAAGGGCTAGCCCCGGATCGGCGCCGACCATCGCGCGAGCGTCTTCGCGCGCGTCGTCAAGAATCGCGCGGTCGCGAGTCAAATCGGCGATGCGAAAAGAGGCGGATCCATGCTGACGCGCGCCAAAAAGTTCGCCGGGTCCGCGAAGAGAAAAATCTTTTTCCGCAAGTTCAAATCCGTCGGTTGTGCGCGCGAAAAAACGGAGGCGTTCCATACTCTCCGCGCGGCGTCTTTTTTCGGCGCGAGTTTCCTCGGAATCCGCCTCTTTGTCTTTGGCGCTTATTCTCGTTTTACGCCGAGACTCTTTGGAAGATTCGTTGGAATCCGTCGCGTCGCCTTCGACGTCCAAATCGAGCTCCGTCGGCGCGACGGCGCAGAAGCCGGGAGTCTTTCCGCGGGAAATTCTCCCTCTAAGCTGATGCAGCTGCGCCAGACCAAAACGTTCGGCGTTTT
>CAMZEO010000154.1 GCA_947305735.1 uncultured Planctomycetales bacterium
GCGGCGTCGGTCGTTTCTTCCGCCGCCTGTTCGACGGCTTCTTGCGCCGGCTCGGTAACTTCCTCGACGGAGTCGGCGGCTTCTTCAACCGCGTCTTCGACGGCTTCCTCGACCGCTTCCATTTCTTCGGCGGCTTCCTCGGCGGCTTCCTCGGCGGCTTCTTCAACCGCGTCTTCGACGGCTTCCTCGACCGCTTCCATTTCTTCGGCGGCTTCCTCGGCGGCTTCTTCAACCGCGTCTTCGACGGTTTCTTCAACCGCTTCCATTTCTTCGGCGGCTTCCTCAACCGCTTCTTCGACGGCTTCCTCGACGCCTTCGGGAATAACGTCGCCGCTCATGACGTCTTCAAACGCGGGAATTTCGGCGTTTTCCTCTTCGACGACCTGTTCCGCTTCGGTCGGCGCGGCTTGCGCGGGCGTTCCATTGTCGAGTTTCGTCACAATAATGAGCGCCAGGCCGACGATGAAGAAGAAGAACATCCACGCGAGCATCTTGCCGACGCCTTTGGGGGAGCCTTTAAACTCGCGCCAGATGAAAACGCCCCAGATCGCGGACATAAGCGTCGCGCCCTGACCGAGTCCGTAAGCGACCGCGGGAGACGCGACTCCGGACGCCAACACGTTGAACGTCATGCCGATCGCCCAGATCATGCCGCCGATCCAGCCCCAGAAGTGGTTGCCGAACGAGCCTTTCCAGTAAAGACCTTTTTCGACCGGTTCGCCGACGATCGGGAAGCGCATCAGAATCGGCATAATCACGCAGTTGCTGATCAAAATGCCGACCGCGAAGATCAGGTTGGCGGTGTACGGGGTCAATTTGCCCGGTTCGAGCGAAGCGTATTCCTGCGACAGGTTCGCGAGCGTCAAATCGATGAGTTCTCCGCGGTATTCCACGCGCGCGAGCGATTTCGCGACGAAGAAATAGAACAACGACATCAGGACGCCGCAGAGAACCGACAGCGCGAGCCCCTTGCCAATCGGCTTTTTCGGAGCGTTGGGATCGGCGTTGGCCGCGTCGCGTTTCTTATACGAAAGCGCGCTGAGGATAATCGCCAGCGCCACAAGCCCCACGCCGACGAACAGGAATACGGGGTTGCCCGACGCGTCGGGAGCGCCCAGGTAATTCCAGACGACGCCCAGCACGAGCGCGAGCCCGATTCCGACCGGGAACGCGACCGCCATGCCGGCGATATCGATCGCGGAAACTAAAAGAATGTTCGCAATATTGAAGACGACTCCCCCCGCGAACGCCCAGACGAGCGCTTTGGGATTTTCGGCGATCGCGTTGCACAAGTTGTCGATGTAATGAGGACCGACGCCCCCTTCTTTCGAGCCCCAGGTCATCGCGAAAACGACCGCGGTCGCCAGCAACCCCAGAACGTAGTCCCAGTAGAACAGCTCGTAACGCCATTTCTTATCGACGAGCTTTTGCGTGTTCGCCCACGATCCCCAGCAGATCATCGTGACGACGCAAAACGCGATCGCCGTCCAATAATTTTGAAGTAGAAACATAACGCGCTCCACTAAATAAGGCAATATTAACGTATAAGCGCCGGAACGCGAGCGCGTTCCGGCGACGATAAATCAACAATGCAACTCTTCGATTTCCAGTTCGCGCCCCGACAGGAAATCGAGCGCCTCTTCTTTCGTAAAGACGGTTTTGGTGGCGGAACCGTCGCGAACGCAACTCATGCCCTGGGCGCTCGCGCGTTTCATCGTTTCGTAAGGATCGCATCCGTCGAGCAGAGCCGCGATGAATCCCGCGTCGAACGCGTCTCCGGAGCCCGTCCCGCCGACGAATTCCGTCTTGAAAATACCGGCGCGGAATTTTTCGTCGTTCGAATAGTAAATCGAGCCGTTTCCGCCGCAGGTGATCGCGCACGCTTTCGCGCCCGCGTCGACAAAGAATTTCGCCTGATCGACGGGATCGTCTTTTCCGGAAATGACGCGTCCTTCGTCGTCGTTGGGCATGAAGTAGTCGCAATAGGGCAAGAGCGGCTCGACGACCGGCCAATAAGGACGCGAGCCGTAGAGGACGACGTCGAGAATCGTCTTGCCCCCTTTGGCCTGAAACGCTTTAAAGTAGTCGACGGTCTCTTGCGTTTCGAGCCGTTCCATCATCAAATATCCGCCGACGTAAAGGACTTCCGCGCAGTCGGTCCATTCTCGGGGAATATCGCCGATCGCAAATCGCGCGTTCGCGCCGGTCGTGCTGACGAAACGTCGATCCTCGTTTTTCACGTTGACGATAAGCGAGCAGCCCGGCCCGGAATTCTCAACGCGGCGCACGCCGGAAACGTCGACGAGCGGGTTCGCGAGCGATTTGAGAATGTGATCGCTGAACGCGTCGTCCCCGACGCATCCGCATAGCCCGGTCGGAACTTCCAGGCGCGCCAGATTGATCGAGACGTTCGACGCGCACCCGCCGAGCGTCAATTCGACGCGATCCGTTTGAACGAGTTCGCCCGGCGCCGGCGCGTGATCGATCGGGGCGCACCCTACGTCGGCGAACAAAATGCCTGCGGACAAACAACGCGGTTTCATTTCCATAAGATCGTCCTTTACAATAATTAACAACAAAGTTGATGTGACGACGAAACGGCAAATTATTTCTTGTCGCGCGCCGCCGCGAGCGCGGAGTCGGCGGCGTCGTACCCGCTCTTGACGCACGCGGGCAACCCGACGCCGTCGAGCGCGTTTCCGGCGAGGGCGAGGGTCGGCGTTTGCTCGAGCGCTTGTCGAAGTTTCTCGCGCCACGCGAGTCTACCGAGATAATATTGCGGCATCGCGTCGGGGAACCGCGCGACGTCGACGAGAATCGGCTCGCCCTTGATTTCCAGGAGCGTTTTCATCTCGTCGCGAACGCGCCGAACGAGCTCCTCTTCCGGCAAATCGACCATTTCCGGCGCGCGCGCGCCGCCGACGAAGACGCGCAACAGAGTCGTTTTTTCCGGAGCGCGCGTCGGGTACTTGTAACTGCTGAAACTTCCGGCGATAATTCCGTTGTTTTCGGACGTCGGAACGACGAACCCCATGCCGAGCGCGGGCTTGCCGATTTGTTCGTCGCGATACGCCAGATGAACGATCGCGACGCCGGTGTGTTCGGTCTGACCGTAAAGCTCGGCGGCGTCGGGATTAGCCGACTTCAACGCGCGGCTCGCGGCGTCGGAGTCGGTCGCGAACACGACCGCGTCGAAGCGTTCCGCGCGACCTCGCGCGTCGACGACGTTCCAGCCGCCTTCCCGGGAGCGCTCGACTTTAACGATCGGTCGTTCGAGCCTGATTCGATCGCGTCCGAGTTCGTCGGCGAGCTTTTCGGGCAACGCCTGGAGCCCGCGTTTGAGCGTGATGAAAAACGAATAGCGCGCGCCGCTCTCTTCTTCGCGTTTGACGCGTCGAGCGGTTTTCATCGACTTGGTCATCGACCAGATGAGCGAGCGGTCTTTTTCCTCCATTTCAGCGAAGCGCGGCAACGTCGCCTGCAAGCTCAACTTCGCGGCGTCCCCGCCGTAGATTCCTCCGACGAGCGGCTCGATAATGCGGTCGAACGCCTCTTTGCCCAGCCGACGAATCGCAAAGCGCGCGAGCGATTCTTCCTCGGAACTTTTGCGGCGCGGGAGGAACAGTTCGAGTCCGCAGCGCAATTTGCCCCAAGGCGTCAGCAGGGGCGTGACAAGCATTGGGTAGAATTTCGTCGGAGCCATCGTCATAAACCCGTCGGGAAGCGGATAGAGCCGCCTGTTGCGAACGACGAACGTCCGGCGATAACGGCTGTTCGTCGACTGAAGATCCGACTCAAACCCGAGTTTTTTGCAAAGCTCCAATCCGTAGGGGACGGTCGTGATAAAGTTGTCGACGCTCAATTCGCAAAGAAACCCGTCGACTTTGCGCGTTCCGATCACTCCGCCGACGCGCCCGCTCTTCTCGAAAATCGTAAAATCGACGTCGGGCGCCGTTTCGCGCAGGCGCCAGCCGACGGCAAGACCGGAAATTCCCGCGCCGATAACGGCGACTCGAAGACGGTCGGCGGTTGAAATTGCAAAGTTGGTCGACATTTCCTGACTTTCTTAAACGCGCGATTTCGCCGGGTCGAAACGCTTTCGCTCGCGTCGACCGGCCGTCCCGAACCGCGCCGAGGTCAATTTTACCACGTCGAAAAGCGCGCGTCAAGCGTTTTCCAAATCGAGTCCGTTTTTGGAATCGAGACGTTTTTTTAAAAAAAACGGACGAAAACGTTAAAAATTTTTGACGGCGCCGTCGCGATCTGCTAAAATGTCGACGATCGTCGGCTCCGTACGCTATTGGGGCCGTTTTTCACGCCTTTCGGCGGACAACAACGCAACAGTTTCGCAAAGGAAACGCGTCCATGTCGACACAACGTCCCGTTTTGGTTCTTTTAGCCGCGTTGACAATTGGCGCGGTCGCCTCGGCGTTTGCCGATTCTCCGAAAATAACGCCCGTTCCGACGGCGAAATTCAATCCGCCCCCCGCCGCGACCGTCTGGGTCGACGATCTTGATCTCTCTCTTGCCGCCGTCGGGTTTGGCGAGACGAGAAAACAGCGCTCGACCGACGGTCATGAATTGGTCGTAAACGGAACGCGATTCGGTCGCGGGTTCGGCTGGCACTCGCCCGGCTCGATGGTCGTAACGCTTCCGAAATCGGGGGTCGTTCGTTTTCGCGCTTCGTTTGGAATCGCGGACGAAACGAACGGCCAGGGGCATATGCGCTTCCATATTTACGCGGACGGCGAGCGCGTCTGGTCGAGCGAATACGTCGTCGGAAACAGTCCGTCCGTCGCTTGCGATTTGACGTTCTCGGGCAAAGAGAATTTCGTTCTCTACGCGGACACGGGGCCCGAGGGATACGGCCACGACCACGCGGTCGTCGGGGACGCGCGTTTTGAACTCGACGAAGAAGCGGCGAAAGAGGCGAACTCCATTCAGATCGTCCGACCGCTGTATATCGACGATTCCGGAACGGTCGTCGCGCTGCCGGAACGCGACGCCGATCCGGACGAATACGAGATCGTCAAAGAATTTACGTCGCTCAAAACGCAACTTGCCGAAGGCATGCGTCCGCGCGCCGCCGAGACGGCTCGCGACGTTCAGGCGACGTTGCTTCCGATCGACAAAGACCCGTTGGACGTCGTCGTTCGCCGCGTTTCGACGCTTCTGGAAACGCTTCGGGACATGCGCGACGACGACGCGCTCGACCGGGACGCCGCCAACTGGAAGGAATTTCTCGCGAAATACGAGGCGGTCGACAAGAATTGGCCCGAGGAGGGCGAGCCTTCGCTCGACGTCGTTAAAGAACGGCTCGGTCTCTTCCGCGACGCGTATAAGTTGCGCCGCGCGATCGCGCTGAAAAATCCGCTGCTCGAAAACTTCGACGACATTCTCTTCATCAAACGGCACTACAACCCCGAGCCGGAACGCGAAGGCAACCATATGGTCGACCAGTTCTTCGGATTCCACGCGCGGCCCGGCGGGGGCTTGTTCCTGATGAAGAACGCGTTTTCGGAGAATCCGGAAATCGTCGACGTCCTGAAAGATTCCGTCGTGCAAAACGGGCGTCTTAAAGGAACGAAACTCGATTCGACATGGGGATTCCTCGCGCCGCACCTGACTTACGACGGCAAGCAGATTTATTTCGCCGCCGCCGACGCCAAACAGCCGCGCCACGTCTACGAATGGACGACCGAAAACGCGTATCATATCTTTCGCGTCAATATCGACGGCTCCGAACTCACGCAGCTCACCGACGGTCCCTGGGACGATATCGACCCGTGCCTGTTGCCGAACGGACGCGTCGCGTTTATCTCCGAGCGTCGCGGCGGTTACGGACGCTGTCACGCGCGCCCCTGTCCGAGCTACACGCTCCACTCGATGAACGCCGACGGAAGCGATATCGTCGCGCTTAGCGTTCATGAAACGAACGAATGGGCGCCGACCGTCGACCGCAACGGCATGATCGTCTACACGCGCTGGGACTACGTCGATCGCGGGTTCAATCAGGCGCACCATCCGTGGATCACGTTCTCGGACGGCCGCGACTCGCGCGCGATTCAGGGGAATTATTCCGAAGATCAGGGGAGCCGACCGCACTTCGAGACGTCTCTCAAGCAGGTTCCGGACTCCAATCTCTTCGTCGGAACCGCCAGCGGTCATCACACGCAGAATTTCGGCTCGATCTTCCTGCTCGATCCGATGGTTCAGGACGACGACGTCGGGGACGATCCGATGGCGCCGTTGCAGCGCGTCACGCCCGATCAACTCTTCCCGGAAGCGGAAATCGGCACGCACGGCCCGCCGCATAACTACGGCCAGCCGTTCCCGTTGAGCGAGGATTTCTTCCTGGTCGTTTACGACGCCTTTAGCGGCTCGGCCA
Organism: uncultured Planctomycetales bacterium; assembly: GCA_947305735.1. Lineage (GTDB taxonomy): Bacteria > Planctomycetota > Planctomycetia > Pirellulales > Thermoguttaceae > RUG369. Next base: position 6,389 of record CAMZEO010000154.1, read on the forward strand.
AGGGCGAAGCGAACAATTACAGCATTTATCTGCTCGACTCGTTCGGGAACAAAGTGTTGCTCTATCGCGACAAGAATATCTCGTGCCAACATCCGATTCCAGTCATGGCGCGAACCGTTCCGCCGGTCATTCCGAACCAGACGTTCGTCGGGCTGACCGAAGAGGAACGCGCGAGGAAGGTCGTTCCGGACGAACTTCCAAAGACCGCGACGGTCGGGCTCGTCGACGTCTACAAGACGACGCGTCCTTTCCCGGAAGGCTCGAAAATTAAAGAACTTCGCGTCGTCCAGATTCTTCCCAAGACGACGGTCAACGCGAACATGCCCTGGATTGGATTCGCGGGCGAAAACGGGGCGCGCAAAGTCCTCGGGACCGTGCCGGTCGAAGAAGACGGCAGCGCGCGGTTCGAAGCGCCGGTAAACGTTCCGTTCTATATGCAGGCGCTCGACGAAAACGGCGTCGCCGTGCAGACGATGCGCAGCGCGACTTACGTTCATCCGGGCGAGACGCTCACCTGTCTGGGCTGCCACGAAGGACGCTTCAACACGAACCAGAACCTCGACTCGGTGACGCCGACCGCGTTCACGCGCGCCCCGTCGACGATTACGCCCGACGTCAAAGGCTCCAATCCGTTCAACTATCCGACGCTGGTTCAGACGATTCTCGACAAACATTGCGTCGACTGTCACGATCAGGGCGCGAAAGAAGGCAAGACGTTTGAACTTGGGCGCGGACCGGAGGATCAGTACTTCCTCTCGTCGTATCTGAATCTTCGTCCGTACGTCTACGTGACGGGCAACGGGAACGCCAATCCGAGCGCGCCCGTCCATGAGCAGCCGCACCATGGAGGCGCGTGGAACGCTTTCACGCCCGCGAAGACCATGCCCGGCGAGTTCGGCGCGAACCGTTCGCCGCTCTGGAAGCTGCTTAAGGAAGGCCATTACGACGTCAATTTGTCCCCCGAGGAAACGCGCGCGTTCGCGCTCTGGATGGACAACAACTGCGACTTCTTCGGCGCTTACGAAATGGAAACCGTTCAAGCGCAGCGTCATGGCGAAGTCGTGACGCCGACCCTCGAATAAACGTTTTTAACAAAAACCAACCCGACGGCGGTTTGGACGCCGCCGTCGTTCCAACATTCACTAACAAGGAAAAGCTCATGAAAAAAGCGACTCTCTTTCTAAGCGCGCTCCTGACGCTCGTCGCCGTTTCGACCGCGACGTTCGCTCAAGACGGACCTCGCGGCCAACGTCCGCAAGGCGATCGTCCCGCGTTCGAACGACCCAATCTTAAACCGACGCTTTTCGCCAACTTAGGCGACGAATGCTACACGCCCGACGGCATGACCGTGAGCGACGAAACCGGAATGCTCTACCTGAACGTTCCGAATTTCGGACGTATGGACGACAAGATGGTCAAAGCGGATTCCGCGCAGGGCGGCTATCTGTACGAAGTCGACAAAGACGGCAAAGCGACGCGCGTTTTAGAATACCCCGTCTCCGAAAAGACCGGCCAGGCCGGCCCGATGGGGCTGGATTTCGGTCCCGACGGCAATCTTTACGTCTGCGACAACCAGTACTTCCACAACAAAGACTTCTGCTCGCGTATCTTGCGCGTTATCTTCAAAGACGGCAAGCCGACCCAGGAAGTCCAGGTCGTGATCGAAGGCGTCAAACTCGCCAACGGCATGTCGTGGTATCAGGACAAATTGTTCTACACCGACTCGTGCTTCGATATCGATACCGAAGGGGACGAAATCATCGGATCCGGCGGCGTCTTCATGTTCTCCGCCGACGAAGTAACCAAGGCGGGCAAAGACGGCGAGCCGGCGATCCAGATCAAGGCGGGTCCGGACGATCCGCACTGCGTCGCCTACGTTAAAGTCCAAAAGCTCGGTCGCGGCGACAACACCGGTCCCGACGGAATCTGCGTCGACAAAAACGGAACCGTCTGGTTCGGAAACTTCGGCAACGGCTATCTTTACTGCCTGCGTCCGAACGACGCAGGAGAGTACAAGCGGGAAAACGTTGAAAACGTCTTCGACGCGCTCAATCAACGCGTTCGCGAACAAGGCCCCAACGTCGGCATGAAGCTCGAATGCTGCGACGGCATTTTCTACGACAAAGATCTTGACTGCGTTTATATCGACGATTCCGTCGGCAACGCGGTCTGGATGTTCAAGCCTTGCGAAAAGGGCCAAACGGTTCGTCCGGTCGTCATGTGGACCAACGACGATAACGACGGAGCCGACGGCTCGTTCGACCAGCCGTGCGAAGCGTGCGTTTACGCCGGCAAACTCCTGCTTGTCAACTTCGACTGGCCCTTCCCCGGCATGAAGAACACGAAGGTCGATCCTCCCGGGACGATCTCCGCCATCGATTACGCCGAAGTCGAGAAGTTCGTTCGCATAATGGAACGTTTCCAGGGTCCGCGCGGACCTCGCGAAGGTCGGGCGAACGCTCGGGGCGACCGTCCTCGCGGTCAACGCGGCGACCGTCAACAAGGCGACCGTCCGCGCGGTCAACGTCGCGGCGACCGTCCTTCGGAAGGCTGACGATCGCTTGACCGATAGCGACGCCGACTAACGACGAACGCGCGATCCGAAACAACGTCGGGTCGCGCGTTTCTTTTTTCCGCCTCGAAGCGTTGTTTTGACGCCGAAACCTCGCTCGCGCCGCGTCTTTGGCGCGAATCCCGCCGCCGTCGGCAAAGAGTCGGCGCCTTGGCGATCGTCTCGGAAAATCGGCGCGTCCTCGTCGTATTGGTTCGCGTTCGTCAAAGGGATCCCGGCTCCGGCGTTCGCGTCGCTCCGTCGTCGGTCGAATTGCGATCGAGACCGCGTTTCGGGGCAGTCCGTTTCGACGATCGGCAAGAGCGTCGCAAGCGTAAGAGCCGTTTGACGCTGCGTTTTAACCGAACGTCGACGCGCGACAAGGCGTCCAGCGTCGACGTTTAATCTTAAAAATTCTTGTCGGCGTCGTTGATTATTTTTAAACCGGGAATGTTGTCGTCTATATATTCCATAAAACCTATTTCGTCGCAAATAAGCTTATTGGGATAATAGAACCATGCGCCCGGTCGTCCTTCTTTTTCCCATTGCCGATAATGTTGAAGCAATAGCTCAAAAAAGCTCCTGTCGTTGTATCTCACGCGCGCTTCCTCAAAAGCTATGTCGTCTACATACGGCGTTTTGAACCATTCGACGCAAGCGTCGCCTTTTCGAATAGTGAATATTTTGACTCTTGCCATTTCCATATCCAAATATCTCCTTTACGATCTTTTTATAAAATTGCGGGCAACCGTTGAACAAATTCAAAGGATTCGTATAGAATTCTTTGAAAAAAACGGATATAAGTTCCGTCCTTTTGTCGTTCATGTCTTTCAGCGCGTAGACGTCCGGAACGGCAATATTCCCAACGCGACAATATTCGTCGCATTGTTCAAATCCTTTCTCCGGGATTGGAACCCTTTCAGTTTCCCGCTTCACAAATTGCCGAGACAACGTTGATTACGACGCGTCTCGCCAACGTGAAACGACCGCCTCGATTCCGTCCGAAATGGAGACGGTTGTTTTTATAATGATTGCGTCCCGCGTCGATTTTTAATCTTAAAAATTCTTGTCGGCGTCGTTGATTATTTTTAAACCGGGAATGTTGTCGTCTATATATTCCATAAAACCTATTTCGTCGCAAATAAGCTTATTGGGATAATAGAACCATGCGCCC
>CAMZEO010000155.1 GCA_947305735.1 uncultured Planctomycetales bacterium
GCTCGACGGCAGTTTTGAAGAAAAGAGAAACGGCATTGGCACCATACACCGACACAGACCAAGCTATGAACGGACAAAATGGACCGACGCGCGATCACGAACCAACCTCTTGGGGGGCTAATCCCGTTTATTTCGGATAGAGTGAGATTATCTGGAAAAGCGCCTTGTTTGCAAGAAGACGCGTCAATCAAAGGGACGGGTCAAATCGTCGGGAACGTTTGGAGTTCCGCCTTCACGCGAACAAACGAAAGCCGCGCGTCGCGACGCAGCTTCAACGATTTGCGAATAAGGACGATCGTTTAAAAGCCCGACGACGCATACGGCGGCAAAAGAATCGCCCGCGCCTACAGAGTCTTTGACGGCAACCTCAATAGAGGGCGAAAACGCGATTTCGTCGCGGTTGAACAAGAAGGCTCCGCTTGCGCCGCAAGTTAAAACGATTGTTTTTAGATCATATGTTTCGAGCCACGCGTCGGCCCAGCTAGAAAGCGTTCGCTTGACTTTTTCTAAATCGTCGCGCATTACCGCGCTTAACGAAGCGTCCGAGTCTCCCAAGCGCGCCAGCGTCGAAGTGATTTTGTCGTCAAACATTTGATCCAGTTCAATCGCCTCGACGTCGTTCAGTTTGTAGACGTCCGCGTTTTCCAGCGTCAAGAGAATCGTATCTCGATCATAAAATGGAGCGCGCAGATTTAGATCGCACACCCTCGACACATTGGAAGGAGTCGCGTCGAGAATTCGTAAAAGGGAAGACTTGTTTTCGGCGGTTCTAAGCGCCAGACTGCCGTAGTAAAAAGCCGAGCGATATCCGGGCTCGGTTAGGAATTGGAGCGTTTTTTCCAGCTCCGCAGAATCGACGCGAATATCGTCCCAAGCGACGTTTTCCACGATTTGGTAGGAAGGGGTTCCCTTGGAATCAAGCTTGACGTCGACGACTCCTGTCGGCGCGAGTTTTGAAATTTGCAAGGCGTCGCGCGGAATTCCCAGTTCGTCAAATCGCGCGAGGATTTCCTTTCCAAGTTCGTCGTCGCCAACGCTTGTCAGAGCGCGGACTTCAGATCCGAGCGTTTTAGCATGATACAGGAAATTCACAGGCGCGCCGCCAAGCTTTTTACCCGTTGGAAGCATATCCCACAATAGTTCGCCATAAGCGAGAATCCGAGTTTTTGACGTCGACATTGAACCAAACGACATAAAGCCCCTAACAAACATCAAGCGATCTCAACGTGTAAAACGACGCGTCGAATTATCCGAAACGACCCTATTGTAACAGACCGCGCGACGTTTTTCCAGCCAACGTTAAGAATTTTTAAAAAAAACGAGCGGCGACATTAAATTTAAAGAAGCGCCGCTAATTCCGAGAATTAACGACGCCTTTAAAGGAAAAAAGCGACTGTTACTTATCGAAGGTTATGTTAAAGACGAACGTATATTTTTCATCGCGTTGCTCGTTAGTCATCTCGTAGGCGTTGGTTAAAAACTCCGGCAATTGAACGCATCCGTTTTCATCGATTTTGAGCGTCAAATCCTCGATTTTGGGGTCGCCATTCTCTCTAAGCGCCAAAACTGTCGGACCATAACGCAAAACGCACTCGTTAATGGTTGTCGATTCAGTTGGAATCGCGATTTTACTGAATCGACGATCTTCAAGGATCGGAACCGCAACGTAGGAGATAGCGAGTTCGTCGCCGACTTTGGCGTCGATTATCGCGTAGCCGTTAATCAGCGTCGTTTCCACGTTTTCGCCTTCGCGACAGATTCCAACTCCTTGAGCCCAATCGGGAATCCTGACTGCAAATTTAAGGTTGGTCTTATTGGGACCCGCAATTGTCGCAACAGTCTTAACGGGACAATTCTCGTCAGCGGGAAGTTGTCGCGACATGATTTGCCACCTTTGTCCTCGTAACGTCAGCGGCGTCGTAAATTCTAGCGGAAAATTGTAATAAACCATATCTTCGCCCGTTTTCGGACAGACTGAGCCGACGGCGAAATATTCTTTGAGTTCGTAATAGCCAAGAGGACCATGATAACTGCAGCACCAGTAGGATTCGGCGTAGCGTTCTCCCCACGCGAAACACCCCTTGTCGTCGGAAACCATATAACGGTGCCCAAAACCCCCGGTATGCCACTGATTCATCTGATACTCGTTGTAGAGCATTCTTTCCGCGAAATCAAGATATTTTACGTCGCCTGTGTTCCGCCAGATCATCAGGCAAATACGCAACCAGTCCGCTTCCGAGCAGCCTTCGTCGCTGTGTCCGCTGACGACGTAATTCTCGCACACCCCGCCGCTTGGGTTGACGAATCCTTGATAGACGGCGTCGTCCCAGCGTTTTACGACGCGGTTGAGGTACTTTTTATCATTTGTTTCCTCGTACAACATAACAAGCGCTTCATGGGCGCTGATACTTCCGTGGCTGTGCCCAACTGGAAGCGTGTCGAACTGTTCGTGGAAATCCGCCATCGTAACGGCGCAATCAAGATATTTCTTTTCGCCGGTAATTCGATACGCGCGAACGAGCCCCTCGATTCCGTGAAAAACGCAAGTGACGTAAGCGGCGGCGTATCCTTTTGCTTCTTGTTTGTACTCGTCCATCCGCGCGGGATCGCAGAAGCGTTTGACGACGACGTCCACGTAGAAGTCGGCCATTTTTTTTGCGGCTTCGAGCGCTTTTTCATTTCCGAATCGTTCGTAAGCGGCAAAGAGCCCCAGCATCAAGCGCCCGTTGCCCCAGAGAATCGGCATTTCTAACGACTGGTCGGTAGAACCGGCGACGTCGATCGTTTTGTTCCAATCGACGTCGCGACCGAAGTGTCCATCCGGTTTCTGATACCGGACGATTTCGTCGATAACTTGCGGTAGAATTGGAGTCGTCGGTTTATCTTTTGTCGACGTTAGCGAGGCAACTTCTAAATAGCGTCCGGAAATGTCGCCGCTGTAATTATAAAACCGCCTCTTTTGATTGAAATTAACGTCGTCGAGAACAAACGCGACATTGTCGATTGGTTGATTGCAGAGTCTATCGAGAGACTGCTTATATCGAGTTCCCAAAAAGCCCGCGAACCCGACGTCGTTCGATTGAGCAAATGTCAAACTTGAGCGATCGAAAGCGTCGGCGACTTCTTTAGCCCACGACTGAGCGTTTGTTTTCGACAAAAGGTCGGGACGAACGAGTGACAGGAGCGCCGTCGACAACATAAATGTTCTTCTGGTCAAATTCATTTGAGTGTTCCCTCATTTACAATTTAAACGCGCAGTTTTTATCTACGTTAAGGTTATTAAACAACAAGTTATCGATATATGGATAAATGGCGATAATAAACTTCTAAACACAAGATGGAAAGGCAAGTCACATAAAGTCTTCCGCCTCCAAAGCTATATTCGTCGTATTTGGGATTCCAACTCCCCGCTTCTTTGGAACCTTGAGGTTCCTGACGTTTAGGTATTTCTTTGCTCATGGCGTCGTTCCAGCGTCGCCAGTACAGATTATACGGTCCCAACCCTTTGAGCGCCATAGAAGTTGAGTACCAACCATAGACGTTATGGTAGAATTTATCTTCTTCCGTCTTCGGGAAAAGTATTAAGTTTTCACTGCTAACTAAAGACTTCGCGCCTCTGAGCAACGCCGGATTGTTTTGTTCCCAACCCAAATATTCGCGGCACATCAAACCAGTGGCCGTCATCGAAGGACGTTTTTCTCCATCGGCAATTTTTCCGGCATTTAGTTGATAAACGTATCCCGCGCCTTCGTCATAGGAGACGGAATCAAGGAAATTTGAGATTCTGACGTAATTTGTTTTGGGAATGTCGAAACCCGCCATTTCAGCCGTTTTTAGAGCCATTAAGCACCACCCCGTTACGGAGAGGTCGCTTGACTCCTGGGGGATATACTTCCATCCTCCGCGTTCTTTATGTTGATTATCCAGAATGTAGTTGACGGCGCTTTTCGCTTGTTCTCGAGCGCGAGCGTTGACGTTTCTCTCAAGCGTGATCATTTCGCATAAGGCGATAGCGCAGATTGCCTGGGTGTAGAATAAAGCTTCGGTCGAACGCGGCGACGGCGCGAAGGAACCGTCTGAATTTTGGCGGTTCAACAGCCACGTCCACGCGCGCCTTACGACCGCAGAGTGTTTTCCAGATGAACGCGTGTTGCCGGCTCCCTGAAACGCCAAGAGCGCCAGCGCGGTTGCCGCCGGTTTATTGTCGAGCGAATTGATTCCACCGGTATAGGGACCGCAGAGACTCCAAGAGCCGTCCCTATTTTGTTGTTTCACTAGCCACTCCAAACCTGCTTCGACAGCTTTCTCCGTCAGGTTATTGCCGCCGTATTTGGATATCAAATCATTTTTCAAACCTGGGTCGGTTCGACCTGCAAGCATATCGCTCATTTCGACCCGCGATTGGTCAAACAATGGCGCCGGGACGTCGTTAACAAACGGAAGTTTTTCTCTTTCAAAGATAACGACGTCTTCGATTTTTAGTTCTTTAGGAACATTTAACGAGTATTTTTCAGCTTGATTAGGATTCAGATTGCCCTCGTCATCCGTTAAGAAGACAAGTTGATCGCCAATTTCTGTGCTAAAAACGGCTTCCACTTCGGGAGGAGAAGGAGGAATCGGGAAAAATAACAGAGTTAGCAACAGAACTATTACCGCGTGGACAAAGACGCTTAGTCCCCACGAAGAGACCCTTTGTTTTGTAGAAATCAACCCCGCTTTATCCGAAAGAGTTAACTCTTTTTGATTGACGTCTCCCAGATCGCGGGGAGAAAAACTAAGTTGCGACAATTTGCTTCTTTTAGAACGAGTCGACGAGAGCGTTTTGGGATAAAAAACCGATCGATTTTGTTTTTGGGATTTTCCAACGCTTGAAAAGGCGTTTGACAGGGAAACGTCAATCGGAGGATGGACGACGGCATTTCCATCAGGTATTTGTCTATGACTTCGAGAATTGGCTTCGCGGGCGCTTTTGTGATTATGCGGAGGCTCTGGGTAATTCATCGGAGAAGAATCTTAACCTAAAGGAAACATTGAGACGATAAAAAGTCTTCATGGCAAACGCGCGACTATTTTGCGCCCAATTCGCGAGACCGAGTCGTTCCTCGTTCAACGGCTTCGATGAGCGCCGAACGGAATCCTCTTTCCTCCAATGCGGCGACGCCTGCGATTGTCGTTCCCGCCGGGCTTGTTACGGCGTCTTTCAATTCGCCGGGATGTCGTTTGGTTTGGAGATACATTTCCGCGCTTCCCTTGAGCGTCTGCGCCGCCAACTTTAGGGCTACCTGACGCGGCAAACCTACTTTAACGCCACCGTCCGCAAGCGCTTCGATCGCCATAAAAACGTAGGCGGGTCCTGATCCAGAAAGACCTGTCACAGCATCGAGGTAACTTTCAGGAAGTTCGAAAGCAACTCCAACCGTTTCAAGAAATTTTTTTACAAGCGCTCCGTCTTCCGACGTAGCGTTGGCGTTTAGCGCAAATCCGCTTGCCGCCTCGCCGACAAGACAGGGTGTGTTCGGCATGACGCGCGCGAGCCGGATTTGTTTAGAAAGAGCTTGTTCAAAATAGAGAATGGGCAAACCTGCGGCGATCGAAACGACAAGGGGACGCGAAGGATCGGCTGAAATAGCCTCTTTTACGGGGACTAACGCGTCGGCCATATATTGAGGTTTCACCGCAAGGAAAAGAACGTCGGCGCGGACGACAACCTCTTCAGGCGAAGAAAACGTGGTCGCTTGCGTTGCTTCCATGAATTTAGACGCGGCGGTTTGCGAGACGTCGTATCCGAAAACTCGATTCGACTCGATAATTCCTGCGCGGAGAAAACCGGTTGCAAGAGCCGACGCCATTTGACCTAATCCGATGAATCCTACGTTGAACAATTCTGACATTACGACGCTTCCTCTAGGGGTGGAAAGGGGCGGATAAAAGTGTATAATAACCGTCCGTTGTGGAAAAAAGCACGACGAAAATCCGCGCTTTTTGATTTTTTGTTTTGGTGTTGTCGCGATTAAATGGCGCTTCCGATTGAACGCGAATTCGTCGCGTTTATCGCTTACGTCGGCGCCATTATAATCGTTTCCATTTTTTTTAGAAGAACAGGACGCAACGCTTCTTCCGCGCGTGGGGCGCATATTTCGGAAGTGAGCGCGTCGTGAAGGTTGCTTTTTCGGATTTCCAGCGCCATTTTTGTTTGTTCTGGAGACGAATAGCGACATACAGCGGAATTAAGGTCGTTTATGTCCGACGAGAAAAAGATAGAAGAAAGAGAGTCTTCGGTTTTTATGCAGATACGCGAGATTCTCGAATCTTTGGCGATCGCGCTTTTCTTGGCTTTCATATTTAAGACGTTTGAAGTGGAGGCGTTTGTCATACCGACAGGTTCGATGGCGCCAACCTTAAAAGGACGGCATAAGGACGTCGAATGTAGCGAGTGCGGATATCGGTTTCAAACGAGCGCAAGCGAAGAGATCGATTCTAGTAGCAATCGTCGAACTGGTTTTCGAGTTGTCGCAGGGGTATGCCCTCAGTGCGGATTTACTCAATATTTTGGAGACGACAAACCAAATTTGAAAAACGACAGAATTGCCCCGTCCTTTACCGGCGACCGAATTCTTGTTAGTAAAATGACTTTTGATCAACGCGAGCTTTCACGTTGGGACGTTTCTGTTTTCCGTTCTCCAGCTGATCCCAAGATTAATTTCATTAAGCGTATCGTCGGTCTTCCTAACGAAAATCTCCGAGTTCAGTATGGAGATCTTTTTGCCCAGCCAATCGATCCTAATGACGAACGCGTCCCCGTTGAATATGCGCGACAATCCGGTTGCGACGAACGACGCGCCGACTCTTGGGCTCCCGACGTTAATCTTGAGGACGCAGGAAGTTCTGGCGACCTTATTTCTAACAAGACAAAGACTAATCCTAGCGAGCCTTTTAAGATTATGAGAAAGGATTATAAATATTTGCGGCAGATTCTGCAAGTCGTGTATGACGAAGATTTTTCGGCTGAAAATTTGAGACGCGCCGGTTGGCCCGAGCGTTGGACGGACGATCTTGTTTATCAATGTTCAGGACAACGCGCGTGGCGACGATTCGAGACAAAGAAAAGTCGGGGGTTTTGGTTTTCCGGTTCGATCGAAGCCGATTCGGAAGCTTTCCCCAATTTGAAGTTGGGTTCAGAGGCTGACGTGTCTCCCGTCGTTGCGGATGATAAAAGGCTCAACTGGTTGCGCTATCGTCACATTGTTCCATCGTCGAAGGATTGGCTTTATCTCGCCGACGGGAAATTACCTCCCAGCGTGGTTTCTTCCGGCGTGGTGGCAAACAATCCCCGTCTGATTGATGATTTTGCTTCATACAACGCCGGCATATCGCGACGTCAAGCGTGTCTTAGCGTTTCGGACTCGCGCGGATCTTATGTCTCTAGATTTGTTGAGGAATGGGATCGTTCCAATACGGACGAGTTTTCACAACTTGCTCAATCAGTGGTTGCGCCGGACGGTTCTTCTAGTATTCATATATCCAAGAATCCCGACGGTTTTGGGTATAATTGGGTGGGCGATTTGGCGATTTCTTGCGATTTGTCGTTCGATCAAGCGGGAAATTCAGAGTTTGGCGTTGTCGCGTTTGACTTAGTAAAGGGCGGAATAACGTTCCGATGTTCCATCGCGCCTAAAGCAGGCTCCATTACGTTAAGCATTCCTGCCATCCAGGAATTTACTCCCAAGACGGTTTCCTATGATTTTATGCAAAAGCCGACTTGCCAATTCTTGTTTTTGAACGTTGACGAGGAAATGCGCGTTGTCATAAACGATAAAGAGCTTGTTTTTCCAGATGGCGGAGGGCGATACGACAAGTTTACTGTTTCCGAGGGCGATTTCCCCGCGCTCATTCCGCGCAATCGCGATCCGAACGCCCGCGATCTTTCCCCGGTTGCCATTGGAGCTTCCGACGTCAACGTAAGGATTGAGCGTATAAAGATTTTGCGCGACGTCTATTACATTGCCGCAGGACGTATGCTTGAGGATTGGGATACCGCGCGTTATAAAGATTTCAACACCGCTCGTTGCGATCGATTGTCTTTGGGAGATTTTGTTTTTCTAGGTAACGAAGACGATATGTCGAAGTTTATGTCTTCTCCAGAGTTGTGGAAAGGATACGGTTCTACAAAATCGGCGTTGCTTACTCAACGTGACGGGCAGTATGTGGCGTTTGGCGACAATAGCGGTTTTAGCTTAGATAGTCGTCTTTGGTCCGACGGAACCGTGCCTCACTACGTTGATCGTAGGTTTTTAATAGGCAAGGCGTTTTACGTATATTGGCCTCACGGGTGGCCTTTGCCAGTAGTCAAAAGTCCTTTTTGGCCCAATTTTTCAAAAATGCGACACATTGATTAACCACTTCGTTTATCAGATTATTGTCGATCAACGAGGTTGAGTATGAAAACGACGAAAAAACGGAGTTCTTTTCTGTACGAAAGCAAAAAAACTTCGACGTCTAACGAACAGCGGCTTAAAGATTTTTTCGTTCGTTATGAACCAGAAATTCTTGGGACGCTCTTTTTTCTTCTGGGTTCTTTGAATGAAGCGGAAGAGACTCTTAATGAGGTGTTTTTGCGGTGTTGGAAGAGCAATCAAATTGACGACGTTAAAAACGCTCGCGTTTGGATATTTCGCATACTACATGCCGTTGTGTCTGAAAAAATGAAAAAGGATCGTATCCGGAAACGCAATAATTATGACGACGTCGCTTTGGGCGATCTTGACGAGAGTTCTCCCGAATATTCATTTGTTTGCTATATGCGCAAATTGATTTATAATTTGGATTTCAATGAGCGCGTTGTTTTTCTCTTGAGGCAAAATGGAACATTAAGTTATCGTCAAATTGCCCAAACGACGGGCGATTCTATCGAAGACGTCAAGAAAGCTATGCAAGTAGTTCTTGATAAGTTATGTCTTTTATTTGAAAGCAATAAGGAGGATATGGGGAAGTCGTTTTCAAATACTCTTTCTGAGTTTTCAGTTTGATCTTAGATATTTGGAGTCTGCGATGTCCGTCGAATCTCACGAACGCGCTTTACACGAAGACGTCTTTAAATTGTTGTTTGGGCTTCTCGACGATGATAAAGCCGATGATTTAAGGGGGCGTATCGCTACGGACTCCCAAACGGCTAAGAAATACGACGAGGCTCGCAAGACTCTTGATTTGACGTCGCGCGCAATTCGTTTCGAACGAAAGAGTAGAGTCTGCGAACTATCGGACGAGGCTATTGATTTTCGTCCCTTTGAAAGAGCTTCCGGGTTTGCTTTCGACGCGGCTTCCGGATCTTTTGAGGAGGGGGTTTTTCAAACGTCGGGCAACGCTTCCATTCAAAAGAACGACTTGGGGACAACGCCGAACGTCTCATGTTTTCATAAAAAACAAACAAGAACAAATAACAAGAAAAAACAAAAGACCAAGGGGCTCGTTTCTAACCAAACCGACAGATCCAAGCAGGCGTTTTTAGGATCTTTCTTTTTTCAGACATTGAGGTCTTTTTTTATATTCAACGGGCTTGATTTATGGGGGAGCTTTCGAGATTTTTATCAGAGACTGTCTCTCTTTAAGAGATTTATTTTGGCCCTAATTTTGTTTGGAATAACTATTTCTGCTAGCATTGTTTGGCAAGAAATAAGATTGCGACGTTTTTTCAATGAGGACTTCCGTGTTCGAACCGTTATTCCCAGCGTTTTAGTGCGAGGCATTCCGCAATCGATTACCGTTTTTACTACAAATTTAGTCCACGAACCGTATCGGACGTCAGTTCGCTTTGATTTAGTCGACGCTTGTACGAATGAATTCGTTCTTTCTCATACGGAATGGAGCAACGCGGAAGGTTTCGTTTGCTATGATCTTCCAAATACGGAGAATTTTCCTGAAAAAGTGAATTTAAAGGTTTCCGTTGGGACGATGGTAGATTCTTTTTTCGAGCGCATTTTACCGGTCGTCAATTCAAACGAGTTGACTCTTGGCCTTATCGAAAATAGCTCCTTGTCGGAC
>CAMZEO010000156.1 GCA_947305735.1 uncultured Planctomycetales bacterium
ATTGGTGTCCGAAGTTATAACGACTGTTCTATATGCTGTGTACGGACATTCAATATGAACGACGTACTCAGCAAGTCCATTATCTATAAGTTGCTGTATTCCTTCGTTTACAAGATTTAATGAAATATTGAAACGTATTTCTCTTATTCCCCGAGCTACTTTTAATTCCATTGAAAAACTACTGTCAACATAATCGTCCGTAGCGTCGGAAAGAACAGGATAAGGATAAAGCCTATGACGAATATCCATAAAGAGTTACCTCCATTGAACATTCTTCTCCGTATGCAAGGTGGAAAATAATACTATTCTTTTGTTTCTTTTGGATATTATTGAGGTAAATTTTATTGCCCTTGCAACGAAGATGTGTTTTATCTGTTAAATCAAAAGCGTTAAGTATGGTAGCACTGACCTTGTTTTGTTCGCCTGAAAGATGTATTTGTAGATAGCCCTTTTTAGAACTTTTTTGAGGCACAAAAGTAAGGTTGTAAACGTTCTTATATTTCTTCGTAACAAACAACCTGACTGACATGGTTCCTATTTTTCTAGCATTACTCTCGTCTTCAGAATTGTCATAATCCGCCCCAAAGAGGTTTTCTCCCGAACCGTTCGTTCCTGGATTATCTCCTTCACCGCTACCAAACCCTGTTCCTTCGTGTGTTTCATTTGGCTTATCATCATGTTGATCCTTCGAACCAAATCCTCCATATTCACTTTCGTCGCCGGTGTCATCTATTTCGTCAGGATACTCCATATCGTCGGAGAACTCTTTTTCAACACCCATTTGTCCTTTTGTAGGTTTGGTCACATTTATCTCAATGTCGCTTGTTTTGGTATTTATCGATTCGCCTTCGTTTTCTATTTTGCTTTCAGTATTTACAAATTCAGTATCTGCAAAAAATTCGCCCATCCCCTCGACGTCCATTTCGTCGATAGTAATATTCTTGCCTCTTTCTATAACTTCTTTTTTGATATACTTATAGAGCATTGACATATTGGCTTTAGCCCTCGTTTTGGAATCCGTCGAATGTCGTTCAGGTTCCCACGCGTTATGCTGAGGATTCTCCATCTCTCGGAAGTAAGCATTAATACGATCGTCTTTAAGAGTACATATGCCGGCAAATTGAATGGAACTTGATATGTTTGCCTTATCAAATAATTTCATTCCATTTCCCCTGCACATCATCACCTTACGATGTAGTCCTTGCTTGATCAAAATACGAAGCTCGATTGTTCCCAAATTGGGGAACTCATGTTCGAGAATTGATGAATTTGCGTCTGTAAGCACTTGATAATAATTATAGGCGATTTTTGCTTGATCTTTGTACTTTTCGATGATCGCGCCAAGGTTCCCAGCATCAATTACTGATCCGTCAATTTTTATGACGAGTTCGTTATTAAAGATAGCTATGAGAAACTCATCAAGAACAGATGTAATAATTTCTGACTTCCAATCGTCGCTTTTATTAAAACCTAAAATGAAGATGTCTGTGCCAAACTTATTTCTTGCATAAAGTGGATCAAGGGAAATGCACTTTTTCAAGGGATTGTTTTTTTTATCTGAACTATAATACCCCGTTCCAGACGTAATGTTCCCGCTATCTCTTTCAAAAGTCTTTTTCGTCCTAAATGACACTAGTCTTGCGATGCCTTGAAAGGCCGATAAACCGTCTATATCTTTTGTTGCATAAAATAACGTTCTCAGATTGGAGCAGGCAAACGGCGCTGATTTGCCAATGCCAAAGCTACCGCCCGCAGATCCTTCTTTATCTGAAACGCCCGAGGCTTTAACCAGATTATGCCAAGCCGTGTTAAATTCTTTATCTGAACCCTGGAGACCTTTTGTGTTAAAGTCGCTGACTCTCAGTACGTTAATCGATTTGTTTTCAATAATTCCCTTTGCTTTTTTAAAAAAATCGATAGTCTTTGTGTTATTCTGTTCCGTCCAAAATTCCAGACAAGAAATGATTGCGCCATGAAGATTTTCGGAATCGGGGATCTCTTTATTGGCAATTGTAAAACTTGAGAATTCAATAGTAACAGGTTTGGATCTGTCGTTTCTTGCATCCATAGAATTTTGGCATATTTCTCTTGCCAGCGAGCGATACGGAGCTCCTTTGAAGGTTTCAATTCCAGGTTCGTTTATGCCTGTTACTGATCCGAAATTATTGCCTGGAAAAATCCAACCGTTAGCCATTGCGGTATTTCCATTTATAGTAGTTCAACGACAAACGTTACATTTGTCTAAGCCACGATATGCATGTTATCATTTTATTCCAAAGCTCAAAGCTTTGAGATTGCTGGTAATTCATGAAAGTTTTACAAGATTTTTTCTTGTCTGTTAATAATAACGAAGTTCGTATTACTGTCAAATTGTTTATTATTCTTTTAAAAGTTTTTAACTGTTTCCTTGTCAGGAATTGGCTAGATTGTGATGCATATGAGAAATTATAAGCGATATTTTGAAGACCATCCTTGTTGTAAGTTGGAATATATAAAAGAAAATGCCGAATGATTCAACAATAGAATCATTCGGCATCATCTTAATCGTCAAGTCGAACCAAGCGTTTACCAAACGCGTTTCATCGTCCAGACGTCGCAGGAATCAAGACTGTCTTTCGAGACCTTTAAAATCGGCGCGTCGTTTTGATCTTCGGGGACGAAGCATTTCGCAATTTGCGACAGACCGACGTTGGCGAAAATTTCCAGCGACATACGGTCTAAGACGAGTCGTAATTTGACGTTATTGTCGACGACGGCAAGGGGCGCGACGACGCCGGCGTATTTCATCGTCTTCTCGCCGAAGTTCAATTCGATCTTCTGACCGCGCAACTCGACGACGATCGTTTTCGCGTCGCCGGGCGCGAGCGTCAGCTCCGCGTCGAGCAGGTCGTACCCGGACGAACCGCCGCCGGCCGGAACGTATGCAACGGCGCCATCGGCCGCTTTTTTGCTCAATTCGAGCTTTTGACCGCGCAGCGATTCGACTTCGACAACCGGATAGGTATTGAGACGGACGCCGTCGGGGGTCGCGCGGAGCGTCAGTTCGCGCGGAACGGTAAATTGTTGATTGAACGGCATGCCGGGATATTCGCCGCCGTTCATCCACGAGAATTGGATTCTTCGACCGGGCGTGTCCGAATAAGTCTGCGCGGCGTAATCGTTCCCTCCCCATTTGGCGTCGAGTGGTTCGGTTAGTTTTTTGAAGTTGGTTCCATCGAATTCGCCGAGCAGATATTTGCCGTTTCCGCCCCAGAAGACCCAGAGCTTGTTCGATTCGTCGCCGTCGACCGGAAGTTCAAAAATGTCGGGGCATTCGGAACAGCCAAGTTTTTCGATCGCGCAGAGCTGTTCCCACGATTTGAGGTCTTTCGACGCGAAGAGCGCGTAGTCTTCGCCATCGAGATAGAGCGCCGTGATCCAGCGTTGGGTTCCGTCGTGCCAGAATATTTTCGGATCGCGATTGCCGCCGATCATGTGCGGCAAGGTCGGGTTGCCGGGGTATTTAACGAGCGTCTTGCCCCCGTCGAGCGAATAGGCGAGGTTTTGAGACGCGGGTTCGCCGTAGCGCATGTTCGGGCCGTTTTGCGTGAACATGAAGACGAGCGGAGCGGGACCTTCGGGATCGGTCTGGAATCCGGTCGTGTTGTTAACGTCGACCGCGCCGCTCCCGGAGAAGATCGTTCCGAGACGATCGGGATAGATCGCGTCGCCCAGCTCGGTCCAGTGGAGCAGGTCGGGGCTCGTCGCGTGTCCCCACGTCATATTGCCCCAGCTTGTGGCAAACGGGTTGTGTTGGAAGAACAGCTCGTATTGACCGTCGTGATAGACAAGCCCGTTGGGGTCGTTCGTCCAGCCGGTTCGCGGTGAGAAGTGAAATTGAGGTCGGTATTTTTCGTCGTAGCCGGGCTTGCCGTCGAAGAGTACGTCGGTAAACGTCAGCTTCGCGAAATCCAACTCTTCGTCCGCCTTTTCGACGACGAACTTCATCGTCTTGCCGACCCAGGGATTGAGATCGACGTAGGCGCTGAAGTCGGCGCTTGACGGTTCGTCTCCTTCGAGCGCAAGTTGCGCTTCAAATTCGCGTTCGACGGAGCCGTCGACTTCGATTTTGACCCAGTATCGGGGATTCGTTTGTTTAATCGGGAGAACGAGAAAGCGTTTCTCAACGACGACGTCGCGGACGTTGGCCAAATTGGCTTTCTTTTTGTCGCTCAACATGATCTGGTCGACGTTGATATGGCCCCAGCCGCCGACTTCTTCGTCGACAATGCGGAAAAACGCCTTCTTCCCGATCAGATCGGAGACTTCCCACGTCGCCCAGTCGAGCGTTTCGGAACCGCCCGGATTGACGTTTGGACCGCGTTCAAGTCGCGCGACTTCGCCGTCGACTACAAGTTCGAATCGCGTTCCGTCGTGTCCTCCCCCGCCAATGAGGAAGTTAATGTATGGCTTGGTAATTTCGATTTCGGGGGAGGTCATTATTCCCGCGGTTCCGTCGCCGTTATAGTAAGAATTGACAAGACCTTTTCCGAGATACCCCGAGACGTTCATTTGCCCCGGAAGCGTGCCCGGAGCCGGCGCTTTTCCAAACGCTTCTCCTTCGACGGTCCAATCTCCGTAATCGTTTCCCTCAAAATCGGCGACGATAACGTCCCCTTCGGCGGCGCAGATCGGAACTGGAATAAAAACGACGAACGACAAAGCGCAAAGCGCGCCGAGCGCCGACGTCGCGAACTTATTGGAAATACGCATACAAACCTCCTGAGGAATAAGAGAAGACGAATTTCAACGCCGAAGCGCCGACTAAGCTACGCGGAAGTATAACGGAAGGCTATCTGGGAATCAAGAGACGAGAGTTTTCCGGTTATTCCTCTTCGATTGTCACATCAACGATCGGGTTGACTCCATTCTTTGCGGTAAACTTTCCAAACATGAAGTCGGAAAGCAGGTTTCTGCTGACAATCGAACGAATTTCAGGACGCGGGGAAGTTGAAACGTAAAGGACGTATTGTTCTCGTCCAAGTTGAATTTTTCGTCCAACGGCGGAATTCTCGTCGACGACTTTCATTTTTTCTCCTACCGTAAGGGGACGCCAAGAACAACGTCGTCCAGCTCGTCGCGCGTTTAAGTCGATCAGGAGGGACGACGTCGCGACGCCTCCATCGCGCTTGACGCTCAGGTCGAGTCCGAAGGGACGTTTTTTCAAACGGAGATTACCTTGCGAGGCGTCCGCTTTCCATTCGGGAAGATTGAAAGGAAAAATTCTCGCCAGCGTTTCGAAGATTTCTGATTCGATCGGATCGGCGGAATAGAGTTCTTCTATTAACAGTTCTTCTTCTGAAAGGATCTTGCCTGGCTTTTTCGCCTTTTTCGCATTCGGCGCGTCGGCGACCGACTCGGAAACAATTCGACGTCGGAACGTGATTTCGCGCGCTTCCGAATCCTCGAGCGCGTCGACGGTCGCTTCGATCGGAAAGAACGATTGACAATTCCATGCGGGCGCGTTTTTGCGATCGAACGACGTTCCGGAATATTCGTCGAAAACAAGTAGAAGCGATTCGTGATAAGCGAAAAAGAATCGACGCGAAAAACGCCGCCCGCCGGTTAGCGGAATCGAGCGTTCGAAGAAGGCGTAGTCCTCGTCGAAATCTTCGCAAAGCGTTTCCCAGGAACCGGTCGGCAGGAGCGTTTCGCCGTCGAGCGTCGCGCGCGTCTTCCATATTCCTTCGAAAAATGTTCGACCTATGGAATACAGAACAAAAGACAAGTCGAGAGATTTCGGCGTTTCCTCGTTCAACGGAAACTCGACGAAGAACTCGGTCCCTTTGGAATTGTCGTCCGATTTGTCGGTCAGGAAAAGAAATTGACCGGAGCTGGAAAAAGCGGATAAAACCGATCCGTCGCGCGATTCCGACTGCAAAGCCTCAAGCGCGCGTGATTTTAACGAGCAAGATTCGAATTTCATGGGAATAGTGGCAATCGTGTGTCGAATTATGTTTGAAGAAATACGCCAAGACATCATTGTAGCGCTTTTTCTCTCTTTGAAAGCGGGAAAAGGACAAAGCGCTTGAGATTTTACCGACGCGACGTTATACTAGGCGCCCTGAAATCAATCGCGCGGACGCTTGTCTTTTCGGGCGCCCCCTGCGAAAACGACGTCTATTCCAATTGGAGCAAACGATGATGAATCGCGAAAAAAGCCGACAGATTTTCAAAAAAGCGACGACTTTAATTCCCGGCGGAGTGAACAGTCCCGCGCGCGCGTTTGGCGGAGTCGGAGGAACTCCCGTCGTCTTCGAAAGCGCGAAAGGCGCCTACTTGTTCGACGTCGACGGTAATCGATACGTCGACTATGTTTTGTCTTGGGGACCGATGATTCTCGGTCACGCGGATCCCCGCGTCTGCGACGCGCTTTGCAAGGCGGTCGAACGCGGGACAAGTTTTGGGGCGCCGACGGCGGCGGAAAACGAACTTGCCGAGCTGATAGTGAAACTCGTTCCTTCCGTTGAAAAAGTTCGACTCGTAAATTCCGGAACCGAGGCCACGATGAGCGCGATTCGTTTGGCGCGCGGGTTCACGGGGCGGCATAAAATCGTCAAATTTATCGGTTGTTATCATGGTCACGTAGATAGTCTCCTAGTCGCCGCCGGGAGCGCCGCCGCGACGCTAAGCGTTCCGAATTCGCCCGGCGTAACGCCCGGTTGCGCCGCCGACACGATTCTTGTCGAATACAACGACGTCGCCGCAATTCGGGAAACGTTCGCTCGAAGCGGCTCTGAGATCGCGGGCGTGATCGTCGAGCCCGTCGGAGGCAATATGGGGTGCGTTCCCGGCTCCCGCGAGTTCCTGCAAACGTTGCGCGACGAGACGAAAAAAGCCGGTTCGATCTTGATTTTTGACGAGGTAATGTCGGGATTCCGCGTCGCCAAAGGGGGCGCGCAAGAGTACTACGGAATTACGCCCGACTTGACGACGCTCGGCAAAGTCGTCGGGGGCGGGTTGCCCGTGGGCGCTTACGGAGGACGCGGGGAGATTATGGACGCGGTAACGCCCGTCGGGAAAGTCTATCAGGCGGGGACGCTTAGCGGTAATCCGCTGGCGACTGCGGCGGGAATAGCGACGCTTGCCGCAATTGACGATGATCCGGACTTCTATGCAAAACTCGATCGAACGACAACGCGCCTTGCCGACGGAATCAAGAGCGTAGCGTCGGACGCGGGGATTAAAGTTGCGGTTCCTCACATTGGCGGCATGTCGACCGTATTCTTTTTGTCGGAACAAGACGATTCCGTCGTCGACTGGCCGAGTTCTTCGCGATGCGACAAAGCGCGATTTGCCAAGTTCTTCTGGAAGATGCTTGATCAGGGCGTCTACTTGCCATGCAGTCAATTCGAGACGATGTTTACGAGTTCCGCGCACGCCGACTCGATTATCGACGAGACGATCGAATGCGCGGCGAAAGCTTTTAAAGCTCTCTAATCGCGTCTCTTGAGACGGTTGAACAGGGGGGAATATGGACAAGACGACCGAGAAAACGAAGACCGGTTCCGAAACGCCGTCGCGTCGAACGCGCGACGCGTTGATACTGCTCTTCACATTGTTTTTCCCGTCGATTTTGACGTGGGGATATTTCGTTTACGGCAAAGGACTTGATCCCGCCGTTTCCAAGTATATTTTCGCCGTTGGGAAATCGATTCAATTTGCGTTTCCCGTCGTAATCGCCGCGTTTGTTTTAAAAGAACGTTGGCTTGTTCGCAAGCCGAACGGACGCGGACTGTTCGTCGGCGGTCTATTTGGCCTTATCGTCGGTTTAGCGATTTTTACGCTGGGGCGTTACGGTCTTTCTTCAAACGACTCGTTGACTCCTCTTTTTGAGCGACTGCGCGGGGAATTACTAGCGCGTTTAGAACCGCTTGGACTGGCAAATCGCGCGGCGTTTTTGGTTCTGTTCGCCTTCTATTCGATATGTCATTCGGGTTTGGAAGAATATTATTGGCGTTGGTTCGCGTTTAACCGCGTTTTGGCTTTCCGAAGGATCTCGTTTATTCCCGCCGCGCTCGTTGCGAACGGCGCGTTTACGCTGCACCATATCATTTTGCTCGGCGTTTATTTCGGATACGATAATTGGCCTACCTGGTTTTGCTCGTTTGGAGTCTTCGTCGGCGGTCTCGTTTGGCAGACGATTTATCGCCGGACGGGTTCCGTCTACGGCGGCTGGTTGAGTCATGGCTTGATTGACGCCGGTATTTTTGCCGTCGGTTTTTTAATGATCCCATAAACGCTTAAGGAGTCGATCATGAGCGATAACGTCAAACCGATCTCTTCTCAACGCTTTTCATCGGGTAGTTTAGCGACGGCTCTTTTGGAAGTGGTCTTAATCTTCGGCATTTTCGTCGTCTATGGCGCGTGGCCGGTTCCGGACGTCAACGAACAGTATTACGTTGGAAAAGCGATTCATTTCTGGAACCGCGACTGGCTCGGGCACGATCCTTTTCTCAACACGCCCGACTCGCATTGGTTATTCTACGCCGTCTTTGGACTTCTTTCGCTTGTCTTTAAACAAAACGCGCTTGTTTGGGTCGGACGATCGGTCGTTTGGTTTTCGACGGCGGTCGCGTGGCGGATGCTAAGCCGCGCGCTCCTTCCGAAGCCTTGGGTTTCCGTATTAACCGCCGCCGCGTTTGCGTTTTATCTGGAGTCGTTCCATCTTGCCGGCGAATGGATCGTCGGGGGAGTCGAAGGAAAAGGACTCGCGTTTCCGTTTGTTTTTTGGGGACTTGCGTGTTTCCTTGAAGGAAAATACAATCGCGCGTGGATACTTTACGGAATTGGTTCGGCGTTTCACGCTCTTGTCGGAGGCTGGGCGACGCTCGCTTCTCTGATCGTCTGGACGTTTGAATCGCTTCGAAAACCGCGCGGTTCTTCCAACGACGGAAATACGACCCGATTCAAGTCTTTTTGTCGCAATGTATTCTCGGGACTTCCAGGTTTGTTCGTAGGCGGATCGGTCTCGCTTTTAGGGTTGATTCCCGCGCTTCGACTCGATTTGGGCGCGACGTCCGCCGAAATCGCTAAAGCTCATCAGATTTATGTTTTCGAACGCCTTTCTCATCACCTCGTGGCGTCGTCTCTTCCCTGGACGTTTTTGGTAAGATTCGCAGGATTAATCCTGACGTTGGCGGCAGCCTGGCTCGTCGCCGACGCGTTGGCGCAAAAAAATCGCAAAGCAGGCGTCCCGACGGATTTCGTCGACGCTTCGCGTTTTTTTCGTCTGAAAGCGTTTGTCGTGGTCTCGCTACTGATAGCGAGCGTCGGACTTGTTGTCGATTGGGGCTCCAGTTATCTTGAAAAGGTTGGCGAACTTGCGGATCGTCAAATGGCGGTCGCGGGGATTTTGCGTTACTACTGGTATCGTCTCTCCGATTGGGTCGTTCCGTTTGGACTTGTCTTTCTTCTGGGTCGTTCCGTCTTCGAATTGACGTTTTCTCTCCGTTCAAGTTGGAATTCCCGTCAGAATCGCAGATCAGAGAAAGCGTCGACGGTTGTCGGGGCGACGTTCTTATGGCTGGCGGTTGGACTGGCTGTTTATTGGGGGGCGAGAACGTACTATTTTGGAGTCGCGCGGTCGGCGGCGGAGTCGAGCGCGGTCGACGGTCTTGTCCCTTTGCCCAAGCCGACGGAAGCCGTTTCTTTGATCTCGACGCTTGCCGCGATCGGTTTCGCGCTCGTCGCGTCGATTCTTTTCGCAAATTTTTTTAAATCTAGTCGGTCGCGCGTACCGTTACGACTTGCGACGGGACTGACCGTCTGGCTTGCCGTTTCCGCAGTTTTCGCTCCGGCTTGGCGTCTGGCGACGTATGTCGATCTTCGCGGAACGAAAGTCATACCGCGCAGCGCTCCGCCTAAGGAATCGATCGCCGACGGTTGGCTCGACGCGTGCCGCTGGTGCCGCGATAATACACCCGAGAAGTCGATCTTTCTGG
>CAMZEO010000157.1 GCA_947305735.1 uncultured Planctomycetales bacterium
TTGTAGAACAATTCGTCGTCCCCTTTATCGCTGGAGAGACCGACGACTCCCAAACCCGGCAATTCAAGAGCGCCCCGATTGTTGCCGTCGTAGTCGTAAAAGACGCACTCATGCGCGGCGTCTTTGAGGAATACGGCGATCAATCGGTCGCCGACGGGACCAACTTTTTCAAGCAGGACGTCCGATTCCGGCAGGACGTCTTTCCAATTATCGGGGGACGGACTAGACGGATCGACGACGACGAGTCTTCGATTTGGCGCTTGAAAGTCGGTTAAAACATAGAATTTATCGTCGTATACGACAACAACGTTTGATTCCGCGTCGAAGTCGGGGTAGAGGGTTTTAAATTCGAGCTTGGAATAATCTTCTTTCCCGCGAAGATCGGCGAAAAGAATCCTCGCTCCGTAGGTCGATTCCGTTTGACTGACGAAGAGCCAGTTTTCGTCGTCGTCGACTTCGGCTCCGCAGTTTCGGGACGGATTTTCAACGTCTCGGAAAACGAGGACGTCTTTTTCTTGAGGCTCGCCGATTTTATGGTAGTAAATCTTTTGATCCTCGTTTTTCGCGGTCAATTCCCGTCCTTCGGGCGGCGCGTCGTAGCGACTGTAGAAGAACCCGTCGCCGACCCACGAAATCGAGGTGAATTTCGCCCATTTAATCGAGTCTGAAGTTTTTTCGCCCGACTCGATATCGACGACGAAAATGTCGCGCCAGTCCGACCCGCTCGCGGAAGTCGCAAAGGCGGCGTATTTGCCGTCTTTGGAGACCGCCATGTCGGAGAGCGCCACCGTTCCGTCGTCCGAAAGTTTGTTCGGATCGAGCAGCAGTTTTTCCTCGCCGTCCAAGGTCGTTTTATAGTATTGAACCGATTGATTTTGCAGCCCCGAATTTTTTGAAAAGAAATAACGACCTCCTCGTTTCCAGGGCATGCCCTGTTTGGCGTAATCGTACCTTTCCGTCATTTCTTTTCGAAGGGCGTCGCGGAAAGGTATTTGCGCCAGATAGTTTTGCGCAACGACGTTTTCTTCTTCAATCCACTTTGAGAGTTCCGGCGTTTTTTCGATTTCCATCCAACGATAAGGATCGGCGACTTTAACGCCAAAATAATCGTCGACCTGCTCGCAGGTTCGCGTTTTCGGGTACTCGTAACGAGTTTGCGCTCTCGCGTCGGCAAACGTAACAATCGGAACAATGGAAAGCGTCGCCATTACGAACTTTTTCATTTTTTTTAAAGATTCGTTCAAAGACATCGTTAATCCTTCGGCTAAAACAAACTGTATCACGCGAAATGCCTTACGAAAGAGGGAAGAGCCGTTTCAAAGTCGACGCCGTATCGCCGAGAGTTCGGATTGTCGAGCGTCGCTTGAATCGATTCGGCGACAAATTCCGCCGCGATTGCAAAGGCTTCCCGCAACGGTCGTTCGCGGACGAGCCCCGCAAGGGCGGCGCTTGCGAAGACGTCGCCCGTTCCGTGATAACGTCCTTCGAGTTCGTCTCGGAAATAAGAGAATTTTTGACCTGAACGCGAATCAATACCAACGATTCCAAGTTTTCCCTTTTCGAACGAGACGCCCGTCAACGCGGCGACCTTCGCGCCCAATCCGAGCAGTTTTTCGAGCAAGTCGTCGATATATTTCTCGTCGTACCCCGATTCAACGTAAGGCGCGCGGAGCATAAAGGACGCTTCGGTTAAATTGGGAACGATTACGTCCGCTTTAGAGCAAAAAGCCGCCATGCGATCCGCAAACGCCTGATCAAAACCGACGTATAGTTTTCCGGCGTCGCCCATGACGGGATCGACAAAGATCAGATTGTCGTCCGTTTTGAAATCGTCGATTAATTTTTCGACGAGATCGATTTGTTCAAAGGACCCGAGATAGCCGGTGTATATCGCGTCAAAAGAAATTTTTTCTCGGCGCCAGTGAGCGGCGATCGGCGAGATTTCTTCGGTTAGGTCGCGGAATGTAAATCCCTGAAATTGGGTGTGAGTCGAGAGCACGGCCGTCGGCAGCGCGCAGGTTTCGATTTGAGCTGCGGAAACGATCGGCAAGGCGACGGTCAGCGAGCATTTTCCGACGCAGGATATGTCTTGAATAGTAAGTATTCGTTTCATCGATTAAACTCCAAACGATTGTTAAAACGTCGACGTTCCATGTATTATAACAACTTTGCGTCGCTTCGATACGCTCCCCTCGAGCTTTTCGACAAGTCAAACGGAGATAGACGCGTTTCATCGACCCTTTAGGTTGACGCTTTCGTCCAGTTCTATATACTTATATCTGTTCCAAGTTCGTCGCGTTCGTCCGCGCTATTTAAATCGTGAGGCAGATAATATGCACATTCCCGACAATTACCTCAGCGTTTCGACGTGCGCTCTTCTCGCCGCGGCGACCGTTCCCGTTTGGGTTCATTCGATTAAAAAAGTCAAGCGGGACTTTCCGCGCGAGCGATTGTCCGCGTTGGGAGTCGCGTCGGCTTTTTCTTTTTTGGCAATGATGTTTAACATACCGCTGCCTGGCGGAACGACCGGACATGCGGTCGGAGGCGTCGTCCTGGCGGTCCTCCTGGGCCCGGAGGCGGCGTGTCTGTCGCTGACGATCGCGCTTCTGACGCAGGCTCTTCTTTTTGGGGACGGCGGGGTGTTGGCGTTTGGCGCAAACGCTTTTAATATGGCTTTTATTCTTCCCTTTAGCGGGTATTTCGCGTTCGTCTTTTTACGCAAACTATTCGCGGGTTTTTCCAAAAAGACCGCTTCGTCGAACGTTCGTTCTTCCGATTATGTCGCGCTGGCGATCGCGTCTTATTTGGGGTTGAATCTTGCGGCTATTGCCGCCGCGGTCGAATTCGGCGTCCAACCTCTTTTTTTCACGGACGCGTCGGGGCAGGCTCTTTATTGTCCATATCCCCTTAGCGCGGCGTTGCCAGCGATGGCGATAGGACATCTTACGCTTTTTGGCGCCGCCGAGGTGATTTTTTCGCTTGCAGTCTACGCGTTTGTTCATAAAACGGCTCCAAGTTTCGCCGTCGCTGAAGCGGCTTTTGCGCCAATGTTGTCGGAAGATTCCGGCGGAGAACAGAAATCGAAACGCGGCTCGCGTTGGGGCGCGCTGTACCTGGCGCTCGCGCTTTTAATCGCGGCGTCTCCTCTGGGATTGTTGGCTGAAGGAACCGCGTGGGGCGAGTGGGGCGCCGACGAAATCGCCGAAACGACGATCGACGGTCAAACGCTCGGATATGTGCCCGAGGCGATGGAATCGGGTTTTCAGTGGTCGGCTCCTATTCCCGATTATTCGGCGTCAGGCTTGCCCGATTGGTTCGCCTATATTTTGTCGGCGGTCGCGGGCGTCGCGCTTTCCGTAATTTTCTTTAAGTTGAGCGCGGCTTTTGTCGGGGACGGAGACGGGGTCTAACATGAAGGAAACGCAAGTTCCGCCGTGGCTCCTGCAAGAGGATCGAATCGAACCTCCGCGCGATCGCGATTTTTTCCTTCGTAAAAGCGCCGACGCGTTGAAGAGCGCGTTGTCGAAGGCAAGACGCGTCGACGAACGCAATTCGAGTCGAATCGCGTTTTCGACTCAGATCAAGCTGGCGTTGACGCTGACGCTTGTCTTGCTAATTTCCGCGTCGCGGAATTTCGCGTTTGTCGAAATTGTCGGCGCGGCGTTTCTCGTTCTTCTGGCGTCTTACGAACCGAAAAAGCTGGCTCGCGTTTTGGCGCTTCCCGTCCAGGCGGTTTTTTTATCGATTCTTATTTTGGCTCCGTCTCTTTTTTGGGGACAGACGCGCGCGTTTTTTACTATTCCGTGCAAAACTTTTCTTTCGACGACCGCGCTTTCGATACTTGCGTATTCGACGAACTGGAATCGTTTTACTTGCGCGTTTAAATCGTTTGGCGTTCCCGACGCGGCTCTTTTTATCTTCGATCTGACGCTCAAATACGTCGTCGTTTTATGCGATATCTGTCTGGAAACGCTCGACGCGGTTCGCCTTCGTTCCGTAGGACGCAATCGGCGCAAAGCCCAAACTCTCGGAGGAATCGCCGGAACGACTTTTTTGCGCGCGGAAGAATCGGCGCGCGAACAATTTGACGCGATGACGTGCCGCTGTTTTTCCGGAAAATACCGACGTTTTAAAGCTCCGGCGCGTCCGATTGATTCGCTGGGCGTCGCGCTTTGCGCGATTCTTTGGATCCTCTTTGTTTATTTGGAGCGCGCCGTCCGATGTTTGAGCTGATCAACGCGTCTTACGAATACCCCGGGGGCGTCCTCGCGTTAAACGACGTTTCGCTCCATATTGCCGAAGGATCTTCCGTCGCGTTGACGGGTGAAAACGGATGTGGAAAAACGACGTTGTTGCGCGTTCTAAACGGTCTTGTTTTTCCGACGAAAGGCGAATACCGCTTCGCCGGCGATAAAATCGATAAGCAAACTCTTAAGAACGCTCAATTTGCGAAACAGTTTCACCGACGCGTCGGATACGTTTTTCAAAACGTCGATTCTCAGCTTTTTTGCGGGGGCGTCGAGGACGAAATCGCTTTTGGTCCGAGGCAGTTGGAACTATCCGAGGAAGAATGCAAGCGTCGCGTCGACGATTGCCTCGCGCTTTTGGGGATAGAATCGTTGCGGACGCGCGCTCCTTACGCGACGTCGGGCGGAGAAAAACGCAAGATCGCGTTCGCGAGCGTTTTATCGCTCAATCCGGACGCTCTCGTTATGGACGAGCCGCTCGCCGGGCTCGACGCGTCGACGCAGAATCGGATCTTGTCGTTGCTCAAAACGTTGCGCAAAGCCAAAAAGACGCTGGTTTTCGCCACTCATAACGAAGGTCTGGTAGAACAAATCGCCGACGTCCGCGCGAGAATGGAAGCGGGAAGGATTGTCGACGTTTCTCGATAATTTTTGTTTTAACGCCGCGACGGATCGAGGCCGGAGACGTCTTGCGACGCCTCCGGCGTTTTGTGTTTGTGAACGGCGCGATTTGCGGACGTCGCGCCTTGACGAACTACCTGGTCAGATTCGCGACTTGTTCGGCGGTCAAGCCCCAGGAGAACAATCTTGCTCGCGAAATCGAACCCTCGAAGAAGTTGGAACCTTCTCCGCCGCCGGAAATATCGGAACCGACGCAGAACGCCTGAACTCTCGCGTCGGTCGGGTGGGTCAGTCTTCCGACCGCGTCTTTTCTCGCGACTTCTTTGCCGTTGATATAGAGAACGACCGCTTTTCCATCGAACGTTCCAAACGCGTCGATCGGTTTTCCTGGTTCGACCGGCGCGGAAATAATCTGATAAGTTCCGCCGACGCTCGCCCAGAACTCAAGGGATTTCGTTTTGGCGTTGAGTTCCAACGAAAGTCCGCCCATTTGAGTGTTGGCGAAAACGACCATGTTTTCGGAATCCCTGAATTCATTGAAAACGAACTTCGCCTCGATCGTCGCGTTTCCTAATTTACGATATTCGCGCTCGTTAAACTGAGCCTTGTAGCGTTGATCCTTTCCGTTGAACGTCGCGGCGACGGCTCCCAAAACGGCGACCTCGGCGATTTTCGGCGAGCCGAACGATTGAATTTCCTTCCGTCGTTTTAAGGAGTTGACGGCGGCGTTGACGACTTCGCCCTCTTTAAATTGGACGTCAAGCACGTTTGCGACGGGCATAGCGGCGTTTTTATCGGTCGCGTCGAGTTCGTCTTTCGGCGTGACAAACTCAATTTGAAGCGTCTCGTCGCTCTCTTTGAAGAACGGATTGAGCGCGGCGACTTTTGCGCGGAACTTTGATTCCGATTCAACGTTGAGTTCGACGTTCATCTCCTTGGGGCAGTCCTTAAAATAATATTCGGACCAGAAGTATTGCGCGGCGTATTCTTCCCATTTGCCCTCGGATTCTTTTTCAATATCGACGCGGTAGCTGTGAACGACGTCGGGACAAGTCGCCTGCGGGAAAGTCAGCTTGACGAAGTCGGATTCCGTTTCGGCAATCGTCGCCTTCGCGCCTTCTTTCCAGACGGGCTTGGCGGACGTCTTGTAGCGCTCGTCGGTGTAGTAGTACTTGCCGATATTGCCCGTGTTGACGACGTAGACGACGTCGAAGAACGTTTCGGTGATGAGGTCGTAGGGCTTGAGAACGACCGTGTTGTCTTTGCGAACCTCGACGACGTACAGTTGCGCGGCTCTGTCGTAACCCGGCGGGAATTTGTTAAATTTGCCTCCTTCGCCTCCCATTTCAAAGTAGCTGAGGGTGCCGGTTCCAAACGCGGAAAAACGTCCCTGCCACGCGGAGCGCGGGTCGTTGATCGGATAATGCGAATGTCCGGAGAAGTTAATGACGCGCGGATACTTTTGGAGCGTCTCGAAGAGGTCGACGGTTCCCCAATTGTCTTCGCCGCGACTTCCGTAGACCGTGGGGGTGACGTGATAGTGCTGGAATGTGAAAACCGGCTTGCCCGAATCGTCGGCGCAAGCTTTTTCAATTTCATTGTCGAGCCATTCTAAGGCGTAGAGGTAATCGCCGTTGCGGCAGTTGCCCTTTTCAGGAGAGAGCGCGATAAATTTGAATCCTTTGACGTCGTAAACGAGATTCGACTTGCGTTCGAATATTTCTTCCCAGCGTTTTTTGGTTCCGGCGATGAATTCATGGTTGCCCATGCAGAGGATCGTAGTCGTTCCCTCTTTAATACCTTCATCCATAACTTCTTTAAAGAACAGAAGTTCTTCGTCCCATCCGTGATCGGATTTGTCTCCGGCGACGAGCATCGCGTCAAAGTTTTTGTACGGCTGTTTGCTCGAATAGTCGTACATGAATTTCATGGAACGTCGAAATCGATCGGCTTCTTTGCAGTCGCGATTTTTCTTGAAGTGAACGTCGCTAAGCGCGGAAAAACGGAGCGCGACTTCGTTGGAAGCGGCGTCCGCTTCCTCTTCATATTTGGCAAAAACCGCGCTTGGAACGCAAAGGAGAGACGCCCCGCCAAGGGCGCGCGAGAGGAAAGATCGACGGGTTAAATTGTTTTGCATAGCAAAAACCTCATCAATAGTTTGTAAGTTCGTCAAAAGCAATACCAAACGAAAACGCCGACGAAAGAACATATCGTCGTCGGCGTTCGTTCTGAATTGAGCCGCTCGGGCATTATAGCGCTTTAAGGACGCGACGTCCAATCGACGCTCGGCGTCGTGGTCGACGAAGTTAGAAAAACGACGCTTTAAGTTGGCGGATCGCGTCGTCCTTCGTTTCGACGCGCGGTTGACGACTCGGAAAGGAAGGACGAAAATCTCGACGTTTATTTTTTCAGATCTTCCATTTTTACCCGCGAAATCCTTGAGGCGTTGAGTCCCCAATATCCCTGACCGCAACAGTAGCCGACGAGGAAAAAGTTATTGTCGACAAAGAACAACGCGGGATAGCAAAATCCGCGTTCTTCTCCGCCGGAGGATTTGTCCAGCGTTTTTTTAGCCAGAAAACTCTTTCCGTCGGGAGAGAGAATCGCGACCGTCAACGGATTGCGTTTGTCCGGCGATTCGTTCCAGACGGCGACTAAGTTGTCGCTTCCCGGTTCGCGTTTAATCGTCGCGGGACTCGCGGGCGAAACCAAAATCGAGGGTTCCGACTCGGACCACGTTTCGCCTCCGTCGCTCGAGTAGGAGAAGTACTGTTTTCCGCTGGCGTTTCGAATCGTCATAAGAAGCCGCCCGTCCGCAAGTTCGACGACTCCGGGCTCCTGATACATAATATTGTTCGCGTTGGGAACTTCCGCGCTCGTATTCCACGTCCTACCCCCGTCGTCGGAGATCATGCAGAAGACGGTCGCTTTACTTTCGTAATTGTAGACGTCGCCCCCTTTGTACGCGTGCCTGGCGACGGGAACGATAATGCGGTTGTTGGACAAGAGAACGACGCGCGAATTGTTCACCACGTTGTAAGAAGGCGTCGAAATGATTTCGATTCGGTCGGTCCAGGTTTTTCCGTCGTCGTAAGAGTAACGGAGATAAGGACGGCAATCGCCCGGCGTTTCTTTGACAAGATAGAAAAGCGCGATCGAATTGTCGCAAAGGCGCAGTAGCGAGACGGACATAACGTTGAGTCGTCCCTCGTTCTCAAGGACGAGTTCGTCTTGTTCCGACCACGTCGCGCCGTAATTTTTCGTAATTCGGCTTACGAGACGCGCCGAAGCGTGGTCGTCTCCGGAAACGCCGTAATACTTCGTGTAAACGTAAAGAATCTCGCCGGACTCCAAACGAATGAAGTCGCCCTCGCTGTTTCGCGGATTATCGGAACCGGGCGGCAATTCGAGAACAACGCTTTTGGCGATTTGGGGAGCGGCGACAATAGGCTTGACCTCTTCGGCGGCGTTGCCCCAAATTCCCAGCGTGTAAATTAGCGCTAGATAGCCGATCGTGAAGATAAAGACGCAAGTTCTTCCCATTGGCGACGCTCCTGTCCATATAGGCGAAAGTTTCGGCGTTGAGGAACGGGGAGCGCGACTTCAATCGCGTCGTTTACCAGCGCGGATTTCGAGCCGGTCTAGACGTCGTATTTTGTCGACGAGATTCTTCGTAAGTTTGAGCGACGTATTCGCGCCTTGGAGACGCGCCGACGTTTTCTTCCGGACGAGGATTGTCGAACGTTGGGATCGAACCTTCGTAAGCGGGCGTTTCCCGCTCTTCTACCGCATACTCAACGCTCGTCGGCGGGAGCGAATACGAGTTTTGCGCGTATTTGCCCCGACTCGCGGCGCTCTCGGAATACCCGTTGCCTCTACTACCGTTATTGTAATTGGCGTTTTTGGGATCGTCAACGTATCTTGTGTTGTTTGCGCTAAAATTTGAAGCGGACGTATTCGTATAATCCGAGTTATTAGCGTAATTGTTATTATTGTTTGAAGCGAAACTGAAAGGTTGGAAATTTTGTTCGTCTTGAGGCGCGGAGACCTGCGCGCTGGGACGGTAATCCGTGAAGAGAGAGGCGTTTGCACTGCCGTTGGCGCGTACGGAATAACTCCTCTCCATCGGCGACGCGTCTATGTCGGCGGCGGTAAAACCGTCGTTTGTCGGCGCGGTCGTCGTCTGAACGTCGTAAGATCGATCGGAGGGGTTCCCGACGACAAAGGATTCCGTTCCCGAATCTTCCCCAAGGGGTTGCGTTTCTGCGGCTTGCTCGCGCGGTTCCAAATCCGCCCATGTGGGGAAAGAGTCGTCGTAGTTTTGTTCGATTGAATCCGATTGGAACGGGGAATCTATAGAATCGGCAAATGAATTGGCGTCCGACGCGAACGCGAATCCGGTTCCGTAGAGATCGTCGAACGTCGCGTTGTTTCCCGAAGAGAAAGCGTCGAATTTTAAAGACGCGCCCAAGACGTCCTCGCCCACAGGTTTCGCGTCGGGACGATCGGTTTCATTACGATTGTCTTCCGCGACGTTTCGCTTTTCAGAAAACTCGCGATGACGCGAGGTCAGGTTGTGAAAGGACGTCGAAGCGAGAAAGCCCAGTCCAAAAACGGCGACGAGTATGCAGATTCTTTGCAAAAGGGAGTTTTTCAACAGCGACGTTTTTCGAGACGGAACTTCCGGTAAAGATCCGGGAATTTTTCCAACGACTTGAGGCAGGGTTTCCCAAGCTTTCTCGAGACCTTCCGCGTCCTTCCAATCTTGGGAGTCCGTTCCTTCGACGGACGCGACAAAACCGTTTAACGCGTCGAAATCTTGGATAGTTTCGTCTTTCCCGTCTTGGAAAGTCATGGATCCGTCCTTAGTTTAGCCGTTGGTTTATCACGACGCGATTCGTTTGACAAAACGAACGCGCGCAGCCCTGCTATTATTGTCGACAGCGGAA
>CAMZEO010000158.1 GCA_947305735.1 uncultured Planctomycetales bacterium
GAGACGCAGGCGTCTCCTTCCGCATCGGCCGCAGCCGCGCCCGGCACACGTCCGGACAGCGGTACGGTCCCAAACTTGTCATTCCTTCGTAGAAATCGCAATAAGGAACGGACGCGTCTATTCCCGTTTCGCTGCCGCAAACGAGATTGAAACGTTTTCCCATAAGTTCTAACAGTCGCATTCTGGCGATTTTACTGTCAGTTCGCGTCATTGGATGGTCGGGATTCCAACACTCCCTCCAGGGCGACGCGACGGTCGTGTCCAGGAATCGCGCGCGGTATTTGGATTTTTTGAGTTCTTCGCCAATACGATCTTCCGCGTATTTTACCGCTTTGGAATCGCAAAGAACCCCGCAGGGAATTCGCGGTTTGGACGGATCCTTGGCGTCAACCTCCCAGCCTCTCGTCCAGTGTCCGTCCGGAGAATCCCAGGCAAGATCTTGCGGCCATGCTTCCGGGATCCAGTCGGAGTGGACGCCCGGAATTTCGTCGTATCTGGCGGGATCCATAATGTCTTGATAAATGTCGTACCTGCTCGTGAGAACGCCTTGGCAACGATTAAGCGCGTCCAATTCGTCGGGATTTCCGCCGCCGCTCCAAAGAATATGGTCAAATCCCGCGTCCTGGAGCTTTGGAACCATTTCCGATCCCTTGCCGTTCCAGCACCAGATATTCGCCGCGCCAACGAGAAGATCGATCCCTTGCGCCAAGTTGGGATTACGTTTGACTTTTTCGTCAAACGTGACGTAAAGACCGATTTTTTTCGCGTATTCCCGATAACGTTTGCACGCGGCGACGTATCCGCCTTTGTCGATTGCTACGACGCGCAACGTTCTGTCGTAGCCGAACTTCTTCATCGCTCCATGCCAACGAGAGCCGATCGCCAAGGTGTTTTCGCCCCGTTCAACCGCTTTTTTATCCGACGGATCAACGTCTTTAAGTTCGGTAAGAACGACGGAGTCGTCAGGCGTTTCTATAATACCCATAAGCCCCGAACTTTGTGAAGCGTCGAGAACGTCTTCGACGATAGCCCAAAAAGCCATGCATAATCCGTGCCCGCCGAATGTGTGTAATTGGCTGGCGCCGCGAGCTTCCTCGGTCGCCGGAAAGGAGATTCCTTCATTGACGGGCAGAATAACGCGATCGGTTGATTTTGATTGGAAAGGGTAGGGATAATCGATCGCCGTCGGCTGGAACGTTTCCGGTTCCGCGCTTAACGTAACGACCAGCTCCGGCGCGTCGGGTTCGAGGCTGATCCTCGCTTCGTATTCGACTAAGGTTCTCGCGTCGAGAAGTTCGAATTTTACTCCCCGTTCGATCGATTCGGCGTTTTTTACAAATTGGGTTCGCTTGGCGACGCATTGGTTCCAAACTCGACCTGTGCGAAGATCGCGTATCGCAAAAGACGCGTCTTCAAAACGAAAATCGACGTTCAGGTATTCGTTTCCAACGTTTCGGGTTCCCTTGACGGAACTGAATTCCAGCTTGCCCGCCTCTTTTATTTTGTAAGAATCGACGTAAACGTCAGTTTCGCCTTGTCCGATAATTCTCGCTTCAATTTTGACGACGCCTTCGGGAACGACAAATTTGGATGAAACCGTCTGCCAATCGTTTCTCGCGCGAATCTCCGATCCCCCGTAAGACCATTCGAGAGCGTCGCCTCGCTCGTCGTAAAGAATCACTCCCGTTTGACACGCGGAAGAACCGACGTTTTTGATTTGCGACGTTAATTCAAACAATTCGCCCGGTTCGACCTGAATAAGCTCGGGGATTCTGACGGCCCAATCCGTAGGCGTCTTGTGGACGACGCGCGTGGCGGTTCTTCCGTCGATGATTTCCTCGGAAACGGCAAATCCCTGGTC
Organism: uncultured Planctomycetales bacterium; assembly: GCA_947305735.1. GTDB lineage: Bacteria > Planctomycetota > Planctomycetia > Pirellulales > Thermoguttaceae > RUG369. Next base: position 1,862 of record CAMZEO010000158.1, read on the forward strand.
GTTGCGCGCCCAAGACGGCGGATTCTCGGGAAGCGTCCGCGTTATGTCGGCGCAGAAAGAGGAGGAAACGGCGCAAAACGTTACAATCGTCGTCAACGCGATCGATAAGTTTACATAGCTTCGCAAGATTGTTCTCCTTACAAGAAAGATTGTTCTCCATACAAGACAAGTCATAGTTTTCAACGGTCAGAGTATATCATGATCGATCCGCCGTTGCAAAGACCATCGCCCGATTCCCCTTTATTTTTTGCCGTCGCGAATGTATAATCTTGCGAGACGCTCGACGGAGCTTTTCCTTTGAGGCACATTATAATGACAGAAACGACAGGGTTATACTTAGCCGCAGCGGCGCTTGGCGTTGGATTTGGATTTCAGGGATCGTTTTCGCCCGGTCCTTTGCAGACGCTTCTTATTTCGGAGACGTTGTCCAACGGGGCGCGCTCCAGTTGGCGCGCCGCTTTTGCTCCCGTCTTGTCCGATCCAATCGCGCTTACGCTGGCTTTGACAGTCGTTATGAGCGTTCCAAACTGGACGATAGCTTTGATCGCGTTTTTCGGCGCGGCAATATTGTGCAGGATAGCGTGGAGCGAACTAAACGCGAAAGCCGAGGATTTTGAATTTCATAAGAAGCCGCGTCGTTCTTTGTTTCAGATATGGGTCGTCAACATTACGAATCCAAATCTTTGGATTTACTCTTTTACCGTCAACTCTTTGTTGATTCGCGACTTTTGGGAAAAAGGCGGCGCGTGGCTCGCCGGATTTTACTTGGTTTGCTTCTTTGTTTCCATAGTGAGTTGCAATCTTGCGACCGTTGGGATTGTCGGCGCTTTAAAGCGGGTTTTCAATCCTAAGTCTCTCGTGATCGTTAATCGAATTCTTGGGGTTGCGTTGTTCTTTCTCGCGTTACGTTTTATCTATCTTGGCTTAACCAAACTTGACGTTATTAAGGAATCCTTTCAGGTTGCCGCTTCGTTTTGGTTTAACGTCATACAAATATTAATCTAGACAAAGTTTATCGGATTTATTGAAAATGCTAGTTTTTATAAATTTTATAATTATAACAAATGTTTTAGATTGAGACGTCCGATAGAAAAGATAGTATGCGTAGTTCATGCTTGCGCATAGTCGTTCACGACTCTTTTAGAGTTGTTAAATTAGTAATGTTCATCAGACGCTTTAGCGTCGTTTTGAAAGGACGCCACGAAATGAAGTCCCCCAACTCTCATAAGACTTCCTTCGAACGAGCGCCGCAATTTGAAGGACGACCCAATAGATTGTTTGGAACGGTCGTTCTTTTGCTCGCCGTTTGTCCGATTGCGTTTTGTTCTTGCCAGTCGTCCGGCTCCGGTCTCTCCAAATCTTCTTCGAAGAGCAATCCTTACGCGCAATTCGATCCTAAAACGCCGGAAGAAGAGGCGTACTACCGCGACGTTTATTCCGGCGAGTGGCGCGAACAAACCGACGCGTCGGGCATGGGTAAATCGATAGCGAAGAAGTCCGGTTCAATGTCGGCGCCGCCTCACTGGGCGACGGTTCCTCACGGGGCAAAGACTTTGGAGGAAATACGCGCCGAATCGAGTCGTCAGAAAACAAATATGTCGCTTGCCGCTTCCAATCCTTATCCTTTGCCGACGCAAACGTCGAATTACGCGCCGGTCGCCTCGCAACCGGCTTACGCTTCGCAAGCGTCTTATTCCGCGCCGCAAGCGCCCGCGACGCCGCGACCGGTTCTCGAACAACAACAACCCGTTTACGCGCCGCAACAGTTTTCCGCTCAACTCGCGCAAACGAATTCCGCGCAACAATACGCCGTTCAACCGTCAAGTCCCGCGCGACAGCCCGTCGCTCAACCGTCGGGCTCCGAGCGACAACAGTACGCCGTTCCGGCGTATTCCGCGCAACAATACGGTCCTCAGCCGTACGCTGCGGCGCAACAATTTGTTCAGCCTTCGTATCAGGCGCAGCAAGCGTCCGCTCAACAGATTTCCGCGCAACAGACTTCCTCGCAAGCGGTTCCCGTTCAGGCGTCGCCCGCGTACACGCCCTCGACGTATCAAGGCGCATCCGCTGAACGCGACGTCTTGAATTCAGTAGGCGAGAAGGTTTGGATCGTTCGCGGTCAAGAGTCGGTCGCCGACAAGAAAGGCGTCGAAGTGACGAAGGAAAACGTCGCGTCTAAAGTGGACGCGCGCGCGACCGTAACGCTTGACGAATCCCGTCCCGGCGGAGTCGTCGTGAAACCGAACGTTGTCGACCCGTCAATCGCGGTTCCTTTTGCCAACGCTCGTCGCGCCGAACCGAATCCTTCGGATCCTCTCAATTTGAACGCGCCGCGTAAATCTCATGACGAATACGTCGTTTCCGGCGGCGACTCCAAAAGAAAGGTCGTCGCTCGCGACGATTGGCTTGTGGACAATCTCGATCCGGAAGACGCCGCCGCGCATTTTGACACGGTCGACGGACGCGTATTGACCGAGCCTTCGAATCGCGTTTTTTTGTACAGTCCTAGATTTGGAGCCGCGCGTCAAATTATCACGCCCGTTGAAGGAGATCACCGCGAGTTTCTTGACTCGGCTATTTCCGTTGAAGGAGCGATGGAAAGAGTTGATTCCGTCTCGGTAGACGTTCGTTCCCAGGATGAGAAACTTCTTTCAGCGACAGGTTCGCAGGAGGTTGCCGGAGCCGAATCCGCGCTCGCGCCCACGACGGCGATCGGTCGAATTGGCGTTATTGAAGCCGACGCGCTTCTTCGCATGCATCAGATGCTGACGTCCGATTCCGTCGATTCCCTCGGAATTGAAGATTCCGCGCTGATTATGGACGGAGCAATTGCGGCTCAAGGATGGAGCGGTCAACAGGGACTTGCCGTCGCCACTGATCAGACGAACGTTTTTTCAAATGTATACCTGGATGGTCCCGCGACGGTTTACGCCGTCAAAGACGGCACGAAGACTTCGAAACTCCGCGTCATTAAGATTGCCAATAAAGACGCCGCGCGCCCCGGCGAATTGGTTGAATTTACGTTGCGTTTTGAAAATATCGGAGACGAACCTATCGGAAACGTGACGATTCTCGACAATCTTTCGGCGCGCCTGCGCTACGTCGACGGCACCGCAAAATCTTCCGTTCCCGCCGAGTTCCTGGCGGATCTAAGCGAAAGCGGATCGCTGGTTCTTCGTTGGGAAATTACCGATCCGCTTCAACCCAAAGAGTTTGGAGTCGTTCGTTTCATTTGTAAAGTTCAGTGAGCAACGAACGAAAACGAGCGTTTTTTTCGAGCGTTTGACGACTTAAAAAGACGCCTTTCTCGAGCGTTACGAGGATTGATCGCGTTTGTTGGGGACGCGATTGATCCTTTTCGCTTTCTTGTTCGACGTTTTTCTTGATTAGGGGTTGAAAAATGTCGACGTTCGCGCGACAATAATCTTAGCGCTCATTGGGCGCGATTTGATTCTTTCCTTAAATACGGAGCGCAGAATTATTATGTCCTCGACACGCGCGGACGAGCGGCTCGGTTGTCCGTTAGACGTCGCCGCTTCCTATCTTGAGGTGGTTAAAGACGATTTGATCGGCGTTCTTCGCGAGAACGTTGAAAAACTTGGCGAACGTTACGAACAAGAATCCACTTCGCAAGGTCGCGAGCTATTGTGGGAAGAAATCCGTCACGCCATTCGCGGATTGGAAGGCGTTTTGTCCGAGTGCGGCGAATTTAGCGAGACGTTTCGGCGTTACGCGCGCCAACGGTTCGACGTCGTTTGGAGTTCTTTAAGTTTCAACGAGCGAAGCGCGGTAATAGGCGATTATAAGTTCGAGCGTTTTGGGGACGAAAATATTCGCCGACCTAATTTTCTTGAGTCTCGTCGCGTTGCCTGGATTCAGACGAAACGCCGCGTCGAACGTCTTTTCGACAACTTTTCCGAAAAGGAGAAGGAGCGATTATACGCGCGAATGGTCGACAATCCCGACGTTGCCTTCGCAATGTGCGAATATGTTTACGCGATTGACGATTACGAGGGTTCGTATTCCGTTCCAGAAGTGGAACGACTTCTCGGAGAGCTGACCGACGCGATTCGCGAAGCCGTTTTTCCGCCGAAAACGTCCGCAACGTTGAACGATCTCGACGCGCTTCCCGCCGAAGAAGAACGTCTCGCCGTTCCCGACAAGTCCAACGGCGCCGAACGGTCGCTCGACGACGGTTTTGGAGACGAACCGGAGGACGCGAGCGTTCAAAAAAAAACCGACGGCTATTACGCGATCGACGAACTTGCGGCCGCCAACGCGAAACGAGCGATTTCCTTTGACGAGTATGTTCCAAACAGCGAGACGACCGTTTATCGAAACGAAGTCGATCGCGCGCGAGAGATCGCGCGACGCCAAAAGAAAAAGGTCGACGCCCGCTATCACGAGCGCGTCGATAGGCTTTTGAATCGTTTTGAACGTCGGCTGGCTAGTTGGTACGATCGTCGAAACGCCGCGGAAGCGTCCTGTCCCTCGATTTTGATCGTTGGAGCGGGCAATTTCCCGACCGCCAGACACGCGAAGAAAATGGAGCGTTTGAGCGCTTTGTATAAGGAGCGCGACAATATCTTCGAGCTTCTCGGTAAACTCGAAGGGATTGGGACGGGTGGAATCAATTCCGACGACGCCGACGCGTTGGATAGGTTGGAGGAAAAACTCCTTCGTTTGCGAGAATCGCATGAGGAAATGAAACGCGCGAACGCATATTTGCGTCGCAACGGTTCTTGGGACGGTTATGATCGTCCTGAATTTGTTAAAGACGCGCATGATTCGCGGGGCGTTCCAAGTTATTTCTATTTAACAAACAGCAATCAAGAGATACGTCGCGTCGAAGGACGGATCGCCCTGCTTAAACGCCAGGCGTCGACGGACTATGGCGACGGTTGGAAATTCGACGGAGGAATTGCAAAAGTTGACAAGGAGGAAAATCGACTCCAGATATTCTTTGATTCCGTTCCCGATCAATCGACGCGTCTGCGGTTAAAGGGGCGGGGTTTCCTCTGGTCTTCCAAGAATAAAGCGTGGCAACGCAAACTTTCTCCCGACGCCATATGGGCGGGCAAGTTTTTGGGATATATCCCTAAAGATTGGAAGCCCAAGGCGCTTTCAACGAACAACAATTCTCAATAGGAGCAACGCGTCATGAAAACAACGCGACGAAGTTTTTTATCGCATCTGGGAATCGGTTTCGGAGCCATCGCTTTGGCGCCGAATTATCGGGAATCAAGAGCGGGCGAAGTTCCTTTTCCGATCGTTAAACCTAGAGAATACAAGAAGATCAATAGTCAAACTCGCCAATTTCATTTGTCGGTAACCGTCGGCGAACTTTTAAACGACGGTTTGCAAGAGAACGGCAAACCTATGCCCGCGAATCCCGACGCGATCAAACTCAACGCGGAATCGATGGCGGCTTTGTGGAAAGAAGCGGGCGTGACAGACGTGTGGCTCAATCCCTACTCTTACGGGCTTTTTCCCGCCCCCGACCGATTTGAAGCGGGCGTTCGTCGCGCGTTGGATTTTGGTTATAACGTTCATTTTATCACGGTTCCCGTCGGACATCCCGACGCTCGTTTTGCGCCGGAAATCGAAGCGCGCTGGAAACCATACGAGCATTTCAACGGCTCGTCCGGCTGGGGCGTTTCCGTTCACGAAGGTTGCGCGGAAGATTGCGTTAAATCCGTTCGAAGAATCGCCGACACCTACGGTTCCTGCGACGTCTTTCTTGACGACGATTTTCGTTTTGCCGTTCAGCCGGAGAACGTCGGAGGTTGCGTTTGCGCCGAATGTCGCGCCGATTTTATGAAGAAGTCGGGTTTTTCCGATTCTCGCTGGGACGCTTTAATCGCCGATCTTCGCGCGGGACGCGACACGAAGGATATTCGACAGTGGCTCGATTATTTTTGCGACCGTATGACAAAAACCTTCAGAGACACGCAAGCGGCGTCGCCGGAAGTCGATCTTGGGATCATGATTATGGGCATGGGATCGGAAAAAGCCGGAATACGGCTCGACGATTATAAGGACGCGCTTGTTCGCGTCGGCGAGTGGATGTTTAACGACGCGACGTACAATCTGACGAAGAACAAAACGATCGAGTTGTTCAGTTCTTTGCTTCATCGTCGTTTTGTTCCCGCCGGACGCGCGTTTAGCGAGACGACGATTATCCAGGATCTTTCGGCTGAGAATTATACGTCCAAACTGTCCGTTTCGACGATCAGCGACGTTCGCAACACGATGTTTATGTGTCCGATTCCCGCAAGTTATTGGGGACTAATCGCGCCAAGAATGAAACGCGAGCGCGATTATCACAATCGTATCGTCGGCATTAAGGCGAGAGGACCGTTTAAGCATTTCTGGGGGCTTGCCGATCGCTATAGTCCCGGTTACAACGCGTATTCTCTTTTTTTGGCATGCGGCGTTCCTTTCGAGGTTTGCGACGAGATACCCGAGAACGGTTGGACGTTCCTGGGCGACTACAGCGCTCAAGAGATGGAACGCGGCGAACTTACTTCGAAAGGTTCCAAATGCGCGTCGAGAATGAATTCGGCTTCCGGTCGTTTCTTTCAGGTTCCCGAGACTTTTGAAGAACTTTTCAAGTTCCGCAAAACGTTGCTTCCTGAATTCCAAAAACAGGGCGTTCCTTATGTTGAGGAAGAAACGCCCGCGACGCTTTCGTGGTATCCCGAAGCGAAAACCATATATCTCTGGAACGTGGAAAATGAGAAGAAAGTCGTTACGGTTCGTCTACGCGACAAAACGTTCTCGACGACGCTGAAAGGACTTGACTCCGCGATGATTGTTTACGACCAGGAAGGGATGAGGCTCGTTTGAAATCAGTGAAAGAGCAAGGAACTACAATGAAAACGCCCTTAGAACGGTTTTTGAAATATATTGCGATTGAAACGACGTCGAACGAAGATTCTTCGACGACTCCAAGCTCTTCGACTCAATTCAATTTGGCGCGCGTTCTTGTCGACGAACTTAAGGAATTGGGTTTGGCGGACGCGCAAGTTGACGATCATTGTTACGTTACGGCGTCTCTTCATTCGAACGTGAAAGAGCGGAGCGTTCCGACGATCGGTTTAATCGCGCATTTGGACACTTCTTGCGCCGCATCCGGAGCTAACGTCAACGCGAAAGTGATCGAATATTCTGGCGGCGACGTCATCCTTGAGAATGGAACGGTCGTTCCCGAATCCGACGAAATGAAATCTCTTGTCGGCAAGCATTTTGTCGTAACGGACGGAACAACGTTGCTTGGCGCGGACGACAAAGCTGGAATTTCCGCAATTATGACCGCTTTAGAGAGGTTGTCGAATTCAGAAGAACCTCGCGCCAACGTCCGCGTTTGCTTTACGCCCGACGAAGAGATCGGAAATGGAACCGCTTTTTTTGATATTCCAACGTGTGGCGCCGATTACGCTTACACCGGCGACGGAGGTTCCGGCGGAGAGATTAACGGAGAGACGTTTACCGCCGACAAGGCGATCGTCGAAATCAAGGGCGCGGATGTTCACCCCGGCGAGGCGAAAGACGTTATGATCAACGCGGCGAGAATTCTAAGTATTGTGGTTGCGAATCTTCCGCTGGAACGAACTCCGGAGCGAACCGAGGGACGCGAACCGTTCGTCCATTTGTATAAAA
>CAMZEO010000159.1 GCA_947305735.1 uncultured Planctomycetales bacterium
GTTTTCTCGCGTCAATTCGGCAAGAGCTCGTCGATCGCGTCTTTTGATTTCTTCCGGCCACGTCCGCCAGTCGCAACTTCCGAATAATTTTGCCGCCGTTTGAAAGATGAGGTAATCGTTGATCCAGTCGGCGTTTTCTCCGAGGAACCGAGCTTCTTCTCGTCGATATTTTTCGCCTCCGGCGCCGCGAGAATATCGATCATACGCCTTTTTCCAACAAGGTTCGCGCCTTTGAATCGATCGTTGATAGTCGATTCGTTCTGAACGCGCGTCTGTTTGAGGAGTCGAAGAGTCTCCCGGTTTGTTTGGAAGTCGAGGGAACCAAGCCTTGACAAGATCATCGTCGTCAAGCAGACCTTCGTCGCGAAAATCTTCGAGATCGACATATAGCGTTTCGCTTGCGAACGCCGAACGACCCGCGTAGGGCGACCCGGTTTCGTCGATCGGCGTTATCGGGAGCATTTGCCACCAGGATTGCCCCGCTTCCTCTAGAAAATCGGCGAACGAGCGCGCGCTTCTTCCGAGACTGCCGACGTCGCGAACGCCCGGTATCGAAAACAGCGGCGCCAGAATACCGGAAGAGCGACTCGTTTTGGATAAACCGTCAACGCGCCGACGTTGAGCGGTCGTCGGAACGGAGTTGGGACTATTCATTATTTCCTCCTTATGATCTTTACTTGTCGCGGCGTTTTTCTTCCTGTAACTCCATTGGCGCTTCGGTTCAAACGAACAATAATTCAGTCTTGAACGCTCGTCTATTTCAATTATAATCGTAACGGCGTTGCGGTTAATACGCGTTTGAAAGAAATGACGCGTTTCATCGCGAGCGTCGGTTTAGACTTCGCCGCGTCGAATTGGACGTCCGACGCTTTTTTAACGCGTTGCGAGCGCAAGATCATCCGTCGCGCTTTTGCGGATTGCTTTTCTTAACTGGGAGGAGGGATTGGAATGTGCTTCTACAATATGGCTATCGTCAGCGACACTCACAACAATCCCACGACGATTCAACAGGCGTTGACGGTCTTTCGCGATTATGAAGTTGATTTAGTGATCCATTGCGGGGACATAACCAACGCGGGCGTTATCGAATATTTTCGCGGATTTCCCGCAGAGTTTGTCTTTGGCAATTGCGACGAGGGAAACGAATCGGAGCTCGCGGCGGCGATCGAATGTATTGGCGGACGTTGTCATGGCGTTTCCGGTTCCGTCAATTGGCATGGCAAACGGATTTTTTTCACGCATGGCAATAAAAAAGCAATTCTTGAAGACGCTATTTACTCCGGCGAATGGGATCTCGTGTGTTGCGGACACACGCATATTCGCGAGGAAAGGACTTACGAGGGCGTGAAGATTATTAATCCCGGCTCTCTCCAAACCGGATCATTTTGTATCGTCGGCGGAGATTTAACGGTGGATTTTTTTGGAGGCGATTTTTTTTAACGTCGCAAAAGATTCGTTGGCGCTTTGTTGCGATGCTTTTTCTATTGTTCGCGTTCTTTTTTGAGTTTTTTGGCATTTTTTTTAAAAGAATCGTCTCGCCCTTTTATTTTTACGTTGATTTTGTTATATTGTGATCGGCGCGGCGAGTGATTTACTGTGCCGCGTTTTTTGCGCGGTCGCGCCTTTTGTTTTAACAAATGCTTGATTGTTTGTCGCCTTGCCGGATAATCAAGGCGCGTTCGAGCGTTTCGTCAGCTTTATTGATAAGGAACCCTCCACGATGGTCATGAAGAAATTTTTGAACGATCCGCAACGAGTTACGAACGAACTTCTTGAAGGTTACGCGCTTTGCTTTCCGAATAAAATCAAATTAGTTTCGGAGAAGATCGTCGCGCGCGCCACGCCTAAGTCGAAAGACAAAGTCGCCGTCATTACTCTCGGCGGCGCCGGGCATGAACCCGCGTTAAGCGGATTTGTAGGCGAGGGAATGCTCGACGCGTCGGTCGTCGGCGATATTTTCGCCGCTCCCGGGGCTCCGAAAGTCGTCGAAGCGTTGCGTATGTTCAAAGACTACGCCGGAATCGTTTTCGTTGTTCTGAATCATGAAGGAGATCAGCGCAACGCGAATATGGCGATGATGATGGCCGCTAAAGAAGGGATCAAAGTAACAAAGATCGTAACGGCCGAAGACATTGCTCCCGGCGTCGACGCGCCTTCCTCCGAACGTCGCGGTCTTGGCGGTTGCATTCCGCTTATCAAGATTCTTGGCGCCGCCGCCGAAAAAGGTTTTTCAGCCGAAGAAATCGTCGAGATTGGCGAACGCTTCAACAAACGCATGGCGACGCTGGCCGTAACGCTTAAGGTTGCGACTCATCCTCAATCCGGCGGCGAGATTGGCGCTCTTGCCGACGATCAGATGGAAATTGGCATGGGGCAGCACGGCGAGGGGGGCGGCAACGGTCCCGAACCGATGCAAAGCGCCGACTGGGTCGCCGAAACAATGGCGAAGAAGGTTCTGCGCGCGGTCGACGCTAAAGCGGGTGAAAAGATCCTGCTTCTTATCAACGGTAGCGGCGGAACGACTTTGATGGAGCAATTCGTTATTTTCCGCAAAGCTTACGAAGTTACAAAAGCCGCCGGTATAGAAATTGCCGCGAGCTACTGCGGCGAAGTTTTAACGGTTCAAGAGGCGTCCGGCTTCCAAATGATCGTCGGCGTTTTCGACGAGCAGACGCTCGAGCTTTTCAAGGCTCCGAGCGACGCTCCTTATTGGGTTACCCGTTGACGACGGCTTGCCGTTATTGTCTAGACCGAAACAGCGCGCCGTTTTCAATTTCGGCGCGCGCACTTAACGCGTGATACGATGACAACGGAATTTACAAAAGATCTTTTGGTCAAAGCGTTGAGAAAAGCTCTTGACGCGATAGAAGCGAATTTTGACTATTTGAACAAACTTGACGCCGCCGCTGGCGACGGCGACCACGGAACGGCGATTCTTTCGACGATGAAAGCGGCGGTTGCTTCCGCCGAGAAGCCGGGGAGTCTTTCAGACGCCTTTTCGAATGTCGCGATGGATATTATGAATGCGACTGGCGGATCGACAAGTTCTTTAAACGGTTCGTTTTATATGGGACTTAGCTCCGGGACGAAGACGGACGCGCTTAGTGCGGCGGACGCGGTCGCGGCGTATGCCGAGGGGCTGACGATGATGCAAACGATGACGAGCGCCCGAGTCGGCGATAAAACGATGATGGACGCGATGATTCCCGCGATCGACGCAATGAAAACGACGATTGCGGAGAATCCGGGCGCCTCTCTTTTCGACGTTTTTCAAAACGCGGCGAACGCCGCCAAAGCGGGCGCGGAAAAAACGTCCGAGTACGTCGCGAAATTTGGTCGCGCTCGCAATCTTGGCGAACGTTCCAAAGGGTGTCAAGACGCCGGCGCGACGAGTCTCGCGCTGATTTTCCAGGCGTTTGCCGAAGCTATTGCTGAATAAGGCCGACGGAGACGACGTTTCCGTATGTTTGTACGATACTAATCAACAAGATTTAGACAGGAATTAAAGACGATGGCTGATAACGAAGGCAACATCGACGCGAAAAATTTTGGAGTTGGCATTCCTCAAAAACAGGAAGTTTTTTTCTTAAAAGGGAACGAGAACGCGAGTTACGGCATTAAATCGCGTCTTTCTCAGGTCTTCAATCAGAAATCTGGTCATACGGTTATGTTAGCGTTTGACCACGGTTTCATTATGGGACCGACGTCCGGTTTGGAACGCATCGATCTAACGATCAATCCCTTGATTCAATACAGCGACTGCATTATGTGCACTCGCGGCATATTGCGCGCCGTCGTTCCGCCGACGTGCAACAAACCTCTTTCGTTGCGTTTTGACGCGGGGACGACGATTCTGACGAGTTTGAACGACGAGACGCTCGAAGATATTGAAGAGGCTGTTCGTCTCAACGCGACGTTGCTTGCCGTTATGGTCGCCGTCGGCGACTCGGAACACGAAGGTTCAACAATCCGCAATTTAACCAGGACGGTCGACATGGGCGCCCGTTACGGCATTCCGACGCTTGGCGTTACCGCCGTCGGCAAGGGGCTGGGACGCGACGCTCGTTACCTCGGTCTGGCGACGCGCGTTTGCGCTGAAAACGGCGCGAATGTCGTTAAAACTTACTATTGCGCCGAAGGTTTTGAATCGGTCGCCAACTGCTGTCCGGTTCCGATTGTTATCGCCGGAGGTAAAAAATTACCCGAACGCGACGCGCTTCAACTCGCGTATGACGCGATCAATCAAGGCGCGGCCGGCGTCGATATGGGGCGCAATATTTTCCAATCGGACTGCCCCGTCGGCATGCTTTTAGCCGTTCGCGAAATCGTTCACAACGGCGCGAGCGTCGACCAGGCGTTCGACTGCTATGAAACGTACAAGGCAAAGGATAAATAAGCGTCGCGAGTTAGCGTTTTGCTTACGAAGTTTTTGGATTAAACGCGGCGAACGTCGTTAAAAAAGCTCGACGACGTTCGGCGCGTTTTTCGTAGTCTGATTATTCCGAATATTTTGTCGACTCGTTTTTTTGCAACCGTCGCGCTGTTCCTGATAAGACTTGACGCGGCAAACGTCGAGAGTATACTCTAGGAAAACGGGGCGGTTTAGGTTGGGTTATGTCGCTTTTCGCTAAATTTTTTGTGCGCCGCGCCGGTTTTTTCGCAAGGTGATAATAGTTTCGAGAGATGTAAGGGTGACGCCATGGCGAACAACGTTGCTGTCGGAGCGATCGAGTTATCGAGTATCGGGGTCGGATACCAAGTTCAGGACGCGCTAATGAAAGCGGCGACGACGACGCTTTTGATTGCGAGAACGATTTGCGCCGGCAAATATCTGGTCGTGTTTTCCGGCAACATTGGGAACGTCGAATCGGCGATGGATACGGCGAACAAGGTTGGCGGAACGTTCGTGATCGATTATCTTACCGTCGCGAACGTCCATCAAGCGGTCTTTCCAGCGATGGCTCAATCGGTCGTTCTTTCTCCGGAGGAAGTCGGGGCGCTTGGCGTGGTCGAAACGTTCAGCGCCGTTTCCGCCCTCGTCGCCGCAGACACGGCTGGTAAAGCGGCGAATGTCACGTTGTTCCGGCTCAGTCTTGCGATGGCGATGGGCGGCAAAGGGCTTCTGTTGTTGACAGGCAGTCTGGCGAACGTTGAGGCGGCCGTCGAAGCCGCCAAGGAAGCTCTTAAGGATCGCGGACTTCTGGCGTCCGCCGTAGTTTTGCCGCGCCCTGAAAAAGAACTTTTTACCGACTATATCTGAGTCGGCTTTTTCAGCTTTTGCTTTTTTAGAGAACGGACGACGTTTTGATGCGCCGCCCGTTTTTTTGCCTCCTTACGTTATTTGTTCGAGAGTAATTAATGAAAATTGTCGTAGTTGGTTCGAAGGGCACTCTCGGGTTGGCGGCGTCTCGGTTCTGGAACGATCCGCGAGTCGCTTCGCGTATTGCGGCGGGTCGCGGAGGCGAGGCGAAACCGTCGAACGATCTTGTTATTCCCTTGAATCTTCCTGATTTTGACGCGTGTTCGAGAATGATCGTCGTCGATACGATCGGGGATATTCGACCGGACGTCATCGTGAACGCAAGCGGCGTCAACCTGATTGATTGGCTTGAATCCCATCCAAATACGGCGCGCAATGTCCACGGACATGCCGTTTCAAACTTGAAGGCGGCGGCGCGTCGAACAGGCGCTCTTTTAGTCCAATTCGGTTGCGGCGAGGCGTTTTATCGCAAGCGTTTGCAAACGAACGAATCGGACGATCCCGACGCAATTTCTCCCGAGGCTCCCGGTTTTACCGAAGAAGACTCGCCTTCTCCGGAAAGCGTTTACGCGAAAACGAAATTGGAAAGCGAACGAATTGCGTTAGAGGCTCCGAAATCACTGGTGTTGCGTTTTTCCTCGCTTTTTGGCGAGACTTCCGATTATTCGAGCGGGAATCTTGTCGATTCTCTTTTTAAATCGCTTGCGCGCGCGAAGAAAATTTCCGTTTTAAACGACCGCATGATTGAGCCGTTATGGTCGATCGACGTTTTATGCGCGTTGAAAACCCTGATTGAAGCGGGCGCTCGCGGCGTCTATCACCTGACGGGCAATTCCCGCGCCACTCCCTTGGAAGTGGCGGAATATCTCTTTCAGCGTTGCGGTTTTCGCAATCGCGAAGTCGTCGGTATTTCCGCCGAAGAATACGGAATTAAGGCTCCGCAATCGGCGTTTACCGTTCTGAGTTCGGCGAAGTATGGCGTCGTCGAGGGTTCGTATAAGCTCCCCGACTGGAAGACGGCTTTGGACAATTATATCGACTGGCGGCAAAGTTACGCCGATTTTTAGGGATTAGACATGGATAACGTAGCGATTCCGGGCGTTTTTGAAGGACGCGCTTGTCGGATTGTCACCGACCGGCTTGACATAGCGCCGTTGACCAGAGGAGAGGCTGAATTATATTTGACCGACGTCGCTAAATACGCGCGGAAAATTGGACTGAGCGAGACTCCGTTGGAACCTGATTCCGACACGCGCGACGCGCTCAATTGGTTGATCGACGTCGGGCTGGGTTACGATTCCGATTTGATCGTTTACGCGGCGATTTGGGCGATTGTCCAACGCTCGACGCGCCGCCTGATTGGCAACGCGTCGTTCAAAGGCGCTCCGGTCGACGGAAACGCGGAAATTGGCTACGGAACCGACGCCCCGTTTCGCGGACAAGGCTTTATGACGGAAGCGATTCGCGCTTTTGTCGAATGGGGAAAAACGAGATCGGAACTCAACGGTATTGTCGCCGAGACGTTAAAAAACAATCCCGCCTCACAACGCGTGTTGAAAAATGCCGGATTTGAACTCTATTCGGAAAAAAAGGGTGAAGTAGACTCTATTTTTTGGCGCGTCGACGTTTCGTCGTCCCCGTATTGAATTTATCCGACTTCGCGGTTATAATGAACGGTTGGGTCAAGCGACAAAGCAGGGCTTTTCGCGTCGCTTTTTCCGACGCTTACGCGTCGAACTATTAACGAATTATTAAGGAAGACAGAGCAGTGTCGAAATTAACGCAATCTCCGGCTTGGCAGAACCTTGCGGCTCATAAGAAAGAACTCGAATCGACGACGATGCGCGAAATGTTCGCGAACGATCCGCGACGTTTCGAGAAATTTTCCATTGAATACGAGGGAATCCTTTTCGATTACTCGAAGAATCGCGTTACTGAAAAGACTATCGATCTGTTTGTCGCCCTGGCGGAAGAAGCTCGGATTAAAGAAAAAGCGGAAATGATGTTTACCGGTCAAAAAATCAACGCGACCGAGAAACGCGCCGTGTTGCACACCGCTTTGCGCAATCGTTGCAACGTTCCTGTTTACGTCGACGGAAAAGACGTCATGCCTGACGTAAACCGAGTTTTAGACAAAATGAAGTCGTTTAGCGATCGCGTCCGCGCCGGCGAATGGCGCGGTTACACAGGCAAGGCGATTACCGACGTCGTCAATATCGGGATAGGCGGTTCCGATTTGGGCCCCTGCATGGTCTGCGAAGCGCTGACTCCGTATCAGACGAATATTGTTCCCCATTTCGTTTCAAACGTCGACGGAACGCACATCGTCGAAACGCTCAAGAAACTTGATCCGGAAACGACCCTTTTCATTATCGCCTCAAAGACGTTCACAACGCAGGAGACAATGACGAACGCTCTGTCGGCAAAGCGTTGGTTCCTCGATAAAGCCGGAGACGAATCCGCCGTTGCGAAACATTTTGTCGCGCTTTCAACGAATCGCGACGAAGTCGAAAAATTTGGAATCGATCCAGAGAATATGTTTGAGTTTTGGAATTGGGTAGGCGGACGCTATTCCCTTTGGAGCGCGATTGGACTGAGCATCGCGCTTGCCGTCGGGTTTGACAATTTTGAACAGCTTCTGACCGGCGCGCATCAAATGGACGAATATTTTCGCAGCGCTCCGTATCGCGAGAATATTCCAGTGATTATGGCGGCGCTTGGCGTCTGGTACAATAATTTCTGGGGCGCGGAGACGCAGGCGATCCTTCCCTACGATCAGTATATGCGTCGTTTCGCGGCGTTTCTCCAACAGGGCGATATGGAGAGCAACGGCAAGGGCGTCGACCGCGAGAATAATCGAGTCGATTATTCGACCGGTCAAATCGTTTGGGGCGAGCCCGGCACCAACGGACAACACGCGTTCTATCAGCTCATTCATCAAGGCACAAAGCTTATCCCTTGCGATTTTCTCGCGCCTGTTCAAACGCAGAATCCGATTGGCGACCATCACGCGAAATTGATCGCGAATTTCATCGCTCAAACGGAAGCTCTTATGAAGGGTAAAACGGAAGATGAAGCGTATGCGGAACTTGTGAAGTCGGGCCTCGACGACGCGGAGGCGCGGCGCTTGGCTCCTTCCAAAGTCTTTACCGGTAATCGACCAACGAATACGATTTTCTTTGACAAGCTCACGCCGATCATGCTTGGTCGGCTCATTGCCATGTATGAGATGAAAATCTTTGTACAGGGTATGATTTGGAACGTTAACTCGTTCGATCAAATGGGAGTTGAACTTGGCAAACAACTCGCGAAGGCCGTGTTGCCGGAGTTGACTTCGCGCGAACCCGCGACCTCGCACGATTCCTCTACTAACGCCCTTATTGAATTTTTTAAAGCGCGTCAAACAAAATGAACTGCGTGAAATAAGATCATTTTTTTAATCGCGCAATCGGTTTTAGGGCGAGGAAGAGACGATGTTTGTTCTTTTGTTCGCCTTTTTTGCGTTTGATTTAAAATTTTCGGACAGGGTAGTTTGTAGATATATTGCGTTTTTTTGTCGTATTTATAGAAACTCTGGCTCTGACGACTATTAGGTTTCTCATCCGGAAAAATTTTCATATTTCCATCCGGTTTCTATGGCGCGATCTGGCTGTGATTCTATAATAATGAGGGTGAATTATCTGTATGCGCGGCATACTCTCGCGGATTTGACTCACAGCAGAAACGGGACGATATTATGCGAATCCGGAATCGATTATTTCTCGCTTTGGGCGCGGCGTTCGCTTTTTGCGTTCCTCACGCCGCTTCGTTGTTCGGCGAGGTTTTTTTTGTCAATGCGAACTCGCTCTTCGCTCAAGACGACGAATCGTTTGACAACGACGTATTTGCTGAGGATGATAGCGCCGAGGATCCGTTCTCGTCGACGAAATCTTCCGATCCTTTCGCTCCTTCTGATATTTCCGGCAACGACGACTCAAAAGTCGACGCCGTCGCCCCCGCTAAAGCCGACTCCGAGTCCGCGCGTCCGGAGAACGTGGAAAACGGCGAGCGTTCGAAGTTTCTCCGTCCGGAAGACGTTCCTGATGAAATTAAAACAGAAGAGGATTTTTTAGCGACGGCGACCGCCGCCGAGAGAGCTGTTTTGGGACGAAATCCCCGGAATTCCGCCGAGCTTTTTAGCGCGGCCGCGCAGA
>CAMZEO010000160.1 GCA_947305735.1 uncultured Planctomycetales bacterium
AATTTAACCCCGGCTGTTCCTTGTTCGTAGAGCAGGGCGGTAAACTTATCGCAAAAGGAAGTTCCGCGCGTCCAATCGTCCTCACGTCGTTTTACGACGTCGAATATGGCGGCGACCTCGATGGAGAAGAGGACAGAAATCCCAACGCAGGGGATTGGAACAAGATTTCCTGCAAAGGGGAAGCGGAGCTGGATCATTGCGTTGTCAGATATTGCAGCGCCGATACTGGCGTGAGCGGAGGTCTGCTGGTCTTCGACTCTGGGAAAATGTCGTTTAATAACAGCGTGTTAGAACACTCCTCTTATTACGGAGTCACCTACTTCTCGAGTGGCGAATTCTACGCGGAGAATTCGCTGTTTCATGAAAATGAAACGTGTATGTTTAATTTCCACTCAGATGAAGGAAGAGCGACTCTCGTAAATTGCACGATCGTCGACTGTGCGAATTTCATTAACGTCGCGTATGCCAACGATTCCTTCCATAATTGCGTCATTGCCAACGTTACAGACTCGTTTCATCGACTCGAAAGCGTTGTCGACTACGAGAATTGTCTTTTCTGGAACCCTGTCGGGAGCGGTCAGCAGTCGTTCGACGTCGTCGGACAAAACGGGAATATTTGGGCGAATCCGTTATTCCGCGACGCGACCAACGGGGACTATCGTCTTCGTCCCGGGTCGCCGTGCATCGACGCGGCGAACGGCGCGTTAGCTCCCGCGACCGACGCGGACGGAGTCGCCAGGACAACCGATCAATATGCGGAGCAGACGGGAGTCCCGGACGAAGACGGCGTTTACGCCGACATTGGCGCGCACGAGTTCTCCGATTACGCGAATTCTTCGCTCGATCTCGAACCAATCGCGTTACTGGCTCCCGCCGCCGCGACCGTCGGCGAGTCGATTGCGATTCAGTGGACGACGCGCAACAACGGAACCTCGACCGTTGATGGAACCTGGCGCGACGAAATATGGCTGGTTTCTCCAACCGGACGCGAAACGATAGTTGGGTCGATATATAGCGCCGATCATATCGCGCCTGGCGACGTCAAGCTTTTCAGCGCTCGGGTTTCGATCCCCGCGACGGTCGACGACGGAGAATGGTCGTTTGTCGTCCGAGTCAACGCGAACCGCGACGTCTTCGAGGGAGTCAACGTCGGGAACAACGAATACCGCTCCAAAACGCCGACCCTAATCCAGACGGCGGAGTTGCCGGAATCGGGAACGATCCGTCTCCAAAAAGACTCTCCGACGCTTTTCCACGTCGACGTTCCTGCAGGACGGTCGTTCTTCCTGAACGGAACTTCCGACCGGGGCGTCGATCTCTATTTACGTCAGGAATCGGCTCCGACTTCGACGTTCTACGACTCGAAAGCCGCAAAATATGGAAGCGACGGTCTCGCGTTATACGTCGCGCCCGCAAACGAAGCGCGGACGTTCTACCTGCTTGCCTCCACAAGCGATTCTTCCGCTATTGTCGACTATTTCGTTCGTTGGAACGTCGATTTTGAAGCGGTCGGAGTTTCCAGGACTGTCGCGTCCATTCTTGGCGCGTCGACAATTTCAATCGTCGGCGCCGGAATGACCGCCGACGCTCGATTTGTTCTGAAACAGGGCGACGACGTCGTCGAGGGAACCAACGCGGTCGTCGAGTCGGGGTCGAGCGTCGTCGTTACGTTCGATCTTACGGGCGCGACGGCGGGGCAATACGATCTTGTCGCGACGCTTGACGGCGGGACGAGCGTTTTGTCGCGAGCGATCGCCGTTTCCAACGAAGGCGTCGGCGCGCTGATAAGAACGGAGATTATTATACCGGACTCTATTCGTTCCGGACGCGCGTATCAGGGAACGATAAAATATTCGAACGTCGGCGACGCCGACATGTTTGCTCCCATTCTCGTCGTTTCAGACTCCAATAACACTTTGGGATACGACGTCGACGAGACGACCTGGGGGTCCATTTCTCTCATGGGATCCGGCGAGCCAACCTCCGCCGGAATTTTGCGCGCGGGAGAAACGCATAGCGTTAATTTCTATTTTAGTCCCGCTCAATCGGGAACCGTATATCTTAATTCAATCAATAGTTCCGACAATAAAACTTACGATAGCGAATACTGGTCGTCCTGGGGCGACTACTATCAAGATCTCTCCGACGCTTTGACGCGGTATCGTTTACGCGGCAATCTTTCGACGGACTATAAGAGAGTCGCCGATTTCCTCCTGGCGCTGAAAAAGGGAGAAAACGCGACCGGATTGTCCGGTCGACTTGCCGACGCGACGACGGGCGGGAGTATTAGCGGCGCCGTTCTACAGGCCGTCTGGGGCGACGAACCTGATGAAAGCGCGATCGCCGTTACCGACGAGAGAGGCGTCTACGTCTTCAATTATCTGCCCGCGTCGCGGGAAATCCAGCTTCAACTCCGTTCGAAAGGAACCGATCTTTCCGAGACGATCGTTCAGACGCTCGACGTCGATTTGACGGGGTTTGATCTGACGGCTTCGGCGTTCGGTTCGATTTCCGGTCGCGTCGTCTCAAAGCTGAAGCGTTCTCCGGAGAATATGTTCGTCCGCGCCGTCTCCGAGACGGGCGATTTCGCGATGGCTCTCACGGATCGCTACGGAGTCTATGTTCTGGACGACTTGAAGCCGGGAAAATGGACGGTCTCGTTAAACGCGGACGGGTGCGCACAGACGCTTGGCGACGTCGTCGTCGACGTCGCGCCGATGCAGATTTGCTCCGTCGGCACGAATTTCGTTTTACCCGACGGCAACATTATCGGCGGCAAAGTCTTCGACGCTTTGGGAAATCCTGTCGGCGGAGCGATTGCGACCGTCTACAACTCTGAAAAAGAATTGGGACGTTGCGTAACCGACGACGACGGAACCTGGTTAATTTACGGATTGGAAATAGACGAGGCGTCCGTTAGCGTTCAGGCGGACGGATACGCTTTGTCTCGCGAAAGCGTCTCGTTTGCCGATTCCGCGATTCTCGCGCGGAATTTTACCCTCGTTGAGGGGCTTTCCTTTTCAGGATCGGCAACCGCGCTTGACGGCAGAAGTCTCGAGGGTTTTACGCTGATTCTTCAAGAGGGAGAGGAAATCGTTTCATACGCCGCCGTCGGCGAAACGGGGACGTTTACGTTGAACGATCTGACCGCCGGAACGAAGCGTCTTTCTCTTTATTCGTCGTCAAACGCTTTGATTTGGTCTTCTGAAATCGAAATAGAGGAAGGACGGAGCGTCGAAAATTACGAGATTTCGCTCAATTTGGCAACTGTGTCGGGCGTTGTTTCCGACTCGAACGGCAGACAGATCGCCGGGGCGACGGTCATTTTGAAGGGAGACGACGATAACGTTTGCCTCGCTCAAACAGACGCGTTAGGTCGATACGTTTTCGAAAGCGCGCTCTCCGGATCGTATTCCCTGCAAGTCGCCGGACTTCCGTATTCGTTCGAATTACAGGGAGGAACGTCGGACGTCGTTCAAAATGTAACGATTCCTTGCGCAGCTTCCTGCGTTGCGAGTTTTACGGGCGTCGGGTTGGAAACTTCGATCAAAGAGATTCAGATCTTTCGACGCGGAATCGACGGCGAGCGCGTTCGCGTCAGCTCGTTCTACGTTTTTTCCAACGCGTCGACTCTGTATTTCATGGAAGAGGGCGAATACGAATTATACGCTTCGTGCAAAGAAGGCGTCTTTACGCCTCTGCTCGGAGTCGACGTCGCCGTTGGCGCGACGGTCGAATGGAACGCGCGACTTGGCGATCATTCGATCGACGTCGAATTTGACGCGACAGGATTGCCGCAGGGAGAGAATTCCGTCTATCGTTTGAGTCGAGTCGATTCAAACGGCGACATTCTTGAAAAGGTTGAATTTCAAAGAGAAAGCGTTGATAGTTTCGAACTTTCCGGTCTGATTGAAGGGAATTATATTCTTGAAGCGTACGTCGGCAAATATTACGCCCGATCAGAATTTGAAGTCGACGGAATCCGCGAGACTGTCGCGCTTGAATTTGAAGAACGCGGAACGCTTAGCTTTGCCGTTTCGCTTCCGGCGGTCGCGGAAGCCGCGCCTGAAGACGTGCTTGTCGCGATTTACGACTCTGAAAACAATCAAATTGCGTTTGAATTTTGTTCCGAAGACGGAACGTTCGTTTTAAGCGGGCTTTCCTCGGGAACATACGCGGCGGTCTTTCTTGCCGGGCAGTACGTCGCTTCGACGACCGTTTCGCTTTCCGACGCGCAGACTTTTGACGCGCGGATAACCCTGGCGGCGGCTCCGATTGTCGTTTCCGGACGCGTAACTATTGAAAACGCAAACGTTGCGGGATTATTAGCGTATCTCGTCGACGATTCGGGAAGAATTCTTGGCTTCGGGCAAGTAAACGAAAACGGCGAGGTCGAAATCTTTGGTTTGGAATCGTCGAACGGCGCGTATAAGCTTGTTTTTGAAGACGACTTGATCCAAAAAACTGAGATGGAATTGAATGTCGTCAATGGTAAAGCCGACGTCGGCGCAATAGAACTTTCTTTAAGCGCTCGGGCGGTTTTCGCCGTTTTTTCGGCGGATTCCGAACATTTGGAGAGCAACGTTGTTTTTGAAAGACAAGGAGAGACAGTTTCTCCAAATAGTGTTTTAAATACTGAAGCCTTGTACATTTTATGGCGTTCTGCTCGAAACGAGTTGGACGAAAAAATAACATCGTGCAGAGAAGATCTAAAAAACATACCATCTGTTCCTACCGCTCATCCATGCAAATGTACTGTTTTGCAATCAGTTTCGGACTGTAATGAGCAATTGACCGAAGCTAAACAAAGTTTCAAGACATTTGAAGATAAAAGAGCCGGCGTGGAATCAGCGGTAAATAAATTTTCAAGCGCGGCTTGGTCTGTGGGTGGTGATTTAATTGGCATTGCAGGAGCAATTGGCTGCGCTATTGCGGCTTTGCCGCTTAGCGCGGAGATCGGGGTTATTATTGCAGCATCTAGCGTTTCATTCATTTGTGCGGAAATCTCCGCTTATTATAAAGACGTTAAAAGTACGTTGGAAAGCAGTAATGCTAAAAAAAGTCAATTGGAAAACGTCGGTCATCTCCTCAAAGACCAAGGAGATCTTGTAAGCGCCGTCGATATGGATAACACAAAAAATGAAGTAAACTCTCTTAAGAAAAAAATTGAGCAATTAAAGACTCGCGGTGAAGATATTAATAAAAAACTTGATAAAGCTCTTGGAAAAGCCGAGAAGAATTTGGATCTTAAAAAAACATGTGGGAAACTTTTATCCGCCGTGGGCATTATGTGGAGCGCCGTTGACCTTTTGCTAGACTTTACCGCTGTTTTAGACGCTTATAAGGATGTAAACAAAGCGATCGACAGCGCAAGAGAAGCGGGTATTAATGCTCAAAGCGAAATTAACTACGCAAAAGCCCTACGCGAACAGGTTGTAGTTTGCAAATGCGGGAATTGCAAGTGCGACGATGATGACGACGATGATGACGACAACCTCGATAAACGTGATTACAAAAGAAAGGATTCCCTAGATCCTAACGAGATTGTCGGTCCGATTGGCGCGGATTTCACTCAGACCAATTACGGCACGGAAGACGAGCCGAATCTGGTGATCGAGACGCCGAACTGGCTTGCCTATTCGGAAGACGCGCGGAATTACCAAATTCTCTTTGAAAACAAATCGACGGCGACGGCGGCGGCTCAGGAGGTTACGGTCGACATGACCATGCCGTCCGAGTGGGACTGGTCGACGTTCGAAGCGTCGTCGGTGACGGTCGCAAAAGAGACGTTTGCTTTAACCGACGAAAACGAAATCGCTTATAACGTATGGATGGTCGATCAGACGTCGACGGGCGCGAAGTTGCGAATCGAACTGAACGTCAACGAAGACACGGGCGCGGTTCGCTGGTACTTGCGCTCGTGGGACGCTACGACGGCGGATCATTTCCCCGTCGACGCGTACGCGGGATTCCTGCCTCCGAACGACAAAGAGCTCGGCTCCGGCGAAGGATACGTTTCTTTCTCCGTTCGCGTCAAAGACGAGCTCGTCTCCGGAACGCGCGTCGAAACTCAGGCGACGATCGTCTTCGACGCGAACGATCCGATCGACACCAACGTATGGGTCAACACCTACGACGTCGACGCGCCGACCGCTTCGTTTGCCGACGCCGTGGCGACGGGCGACGGCGAGCTCACGCTGACTTGGACGGGAGAAGACGAACATTCGGGAATCGGTTTCTATTGTCTCTATTACTCGGTCGACGGAGGAGCGACGTTTAGATACTGGACTTCGACGGACGAATCGAGCGCGACGTTTGTTCGCGACGGGGACTACGTCGATTTCGTGTTTAGAGTCGTTCCCTACGACGCCGTCGGCAACGTCGGGGAGGCTTCGACGATTTCCGTTTCGATCGACGGCTCGGAGTCTTCCCCGACCGATATCGCGGTTTCCTCCGTCGGCTCGCTTGCGGACTACGCGATCGTTTCCGGCGCCGCGCTTGAAATCGACGATATTTCCGTCGTCAACTTGGGCGTCAACGAGTCGGACGACGTCGTTCTGAGTTTCTACGCGACTTCGATCGGCTTGTTCGACGCGCCGGAAATTTTGCTTACGACCATTGATTGCGGACGACTCGCGCCAGGCGAAGTCGCGGTCGTTTCGCCAGGCGTTCTCCCGACGTCCGCGTTGATTCCCGGTCTGAAATACGGCGTTTCGTGGCGCGTCTCCTGCTCGAACGACGTCAATCCGGCGAACGATTCCGGAAAAGCGTTGGACGACTTGCTCGTTTACCAGGAGCCTGATTCCGTTGAAAGCGTCTCGTTCGACAGAGAGTCGTATTCGACGCGTCAGGGAGACGCGTTCTGGCTTGAGACGTGGCTGAGTTCGGCGGCGCCGGGACCGCAATTGTACTCGTTCTGGTTTGATTTTGGCGACGGCGTTTACGTCGAGCGCGCCAATCGGAGCGTCGTTCCGGCGTCCGATTTTTCCAGCGTTTTCGGCGAGCGCGCGATTTCCGTCAAGGTCGTCAATCTCGCGACGAAAACGGTCGTCGCGACGGGCGGGGCGCCGCTGACGGTCGAACGCGCGATCCCTTCGTTCCGCGTCGACGCGGAGTCCGCGCTCGACGGCGACGCGGTGATTTTGAACGTCGAAGCGGTCTTTCCCGTTCCGACCGCCGTTCGTCGCTGGGTCTTCGACTGGGGCGACGGGACGAGTTCGACGTTTGACCGACTCGGATTGTGTTTGCGCGTCGCGCATTGTTTTGCCGACAATCACAAGGAGCGGAACATTTCGCTAAGCGTCGAACTTGACGACGGAGAAACCGTCGACGTCGATTTTGACGCGAGGCGTTTGCGATAATCGGCGTTTGAATCTCGCGCGAAGTCGCGTCGCAAAGAAGTCGACGCGATTTCGCGACGATTCGCGACCGCGTCGGCGTTTCGTTCGATCGATAACGAACGGCGTTCGACGGACGGTTTTCTTGCGACGCCAACGTTGGAATACGCGCGGCGAATCGAGCCGCCTTCCGCTCGCGGTTCTATGATTCGTTGTTTCCGACATACTTTTTTTCATTATTTTTAGCGCGAACTCTTGAAATGATCTCCGTTCTTTGTTCTAATGGGGACGTTCGACGGCGCGGAGGGCGCCCGCGGTTCGCCGCGTTCTTTCCGCGTCGGTTTTTATTGATTGGCGCGGCTTTTTCTAGCGGCGTCGATTACCAGGTTCAACCGCGTTTTCTCGCATTTGGCGTCGACAGGCGTTTTACGTTTGGACGTTCGTTATTTAAAAAGGATTGCAATGTCTCGCACAGTTTTAAAGTTAAGCGTTTGCGTTTTGGCGTTCGTCGCCGTCGGAGCGGTTTGCGTCGCTTCCGCTCAAGCCGGGGATCCGGAATGGCAAAAAATCGTCGTCTGCGACAAGTTCCGGAGCGAAGGAGCCGCTTTTGGCGATTTTAACAAAGACGGCGTTATGGACGTCGTTTCCGGGCATATCTGGTACGAAGGACCCGACTTTAAAAGGGAACATCAATTTATGAAGGGCGAGGATTCTTACGACCCCGAATCCTATTCGAATTCGTTTGTCAATTTCGTCGACGATATCGACGGGGACGGCTGGGACGACGTCGTTATTTGTCCGCACCCCGGCGTCGACGGTTTCTGGTATAGAAATCCGCAGGGTAAAACCGACGGAATGTGGGAAGAAATTCCCTCGACGATCGAACTTGGGAACGAATCCCAGGCGTGGGAAGACGTCAACGGCGACGGCAAAGCCGAATTGATCTTCAATCGCAACAACTGGTACGGATTCTGCGTTCCCAGTCGCGGCGATAATTACAAAGAACCGTGGACGTTCCGCCCCGTCTCCGGCGAGGACGCGAAATATCAACGCTACTTCCATGGCAACGGTTGCGGCGACATTAACGGCGACGGTCGCGTCGATCTGCTCGAAATGGACGGCTGGTGGGAACAACCGGAAGACGCCTCCAACGTTCCGTGGAAATTCCATGAATTCAAATTTGCCGAAGCCGCTTCCAATATCCTTGTTTGCGACTTCAACGGCGACGGTTTGAACGACGTTTTCACCGCTTGGCACTGCCACCTCTACGGGCTTCTGTGCTGGATCCAGAAACGCGCGGATAACGGCGATATTACGTTCGAACCCAACTGGATCATTCCGACCGAGCCGGGCGACAATTTCTTCCCGAAAACGAGCCAACTTCATTCGATGGCGCTCGCCGACTGCAACGGGGACGGCGTCATGGACGTGGTTACCGGCAAGCGCTGGATGGCGCACGGTTCAACCGGCGACGTCGGCACGCTTGACACGCCTTATCTCTTCTGGTGGGAGACGGTTCGCGGCGACAACGGTTCCGTCTCCTTCAAATGCCATGTGATCGACGACGATTCCGGCGTTGGCACGCAAGTGCTGACGCAGGATGTTAACGGCGACAAGGTTCCCGATATTTTGGTCGGCAACAAGAAAGGTTGCTTCGTCTTCTTGAGCAAGTGATTTTTTAGTTTTCGCGCCTTCCGTAGAAACACGCGTCGTTTGTCGTTCCTTTGGAGCGAAGCGGCGCGTTTCCGCGTTGACGGCGAAGCACTGTAACTATATAGGATTGCCAATGTTTAACGTTCTTTTTGCGCAAGCGACCGAAGCTGCCGCGTCTGCCGAAGGGTTAAAGGCCCTGGGCTCGATCGGCGACGTCGTCGTGTTCTTTCTTTTCCTCGCGGCGGTTATTTTCGTCGCCTTCGGCATGAGTCGAGGATCCGACGGAAACGCCACCGAATACTTTTTGGCGAAACGCAGCTTGAAATGGTGGTTGATCGGCTTCTCGCTCATCGCCGCGAATATTTCGGCGGAACAGTTTGTCGGAATGTCCGGCCAGGGCTCCGACTATATCGGT
>CAMZEO010000161.1 GCA_947305735.1 uncultured Planctomycetales bacterium
CCCATGCCCATGCCGCTCATATCGCCGGTCATGCCCATGCCGCCGCCCATGCCCATGCCGCTCATATCGCCGGTCATGCCCATGCCGCCGCCCATGCCCATGCCGCTCATATCGCCGGTCATGCCCATGCCGCCGCCCATGCCCACGCCGGACATATCGCCGGTCATGCCCATGCCGTTGTTCATCGTATCCTGTTTGCCGGCGTTCGGATCGGGATTATCCATGTCGGCGAGAATATACAGCCCTTCGGCGTTTGTCGGATAACGTTTAAAATCAAGACGGAAATCTTCGCATGCGTTCGGCAGCGTGCTTTGCACCTGAACGGTGGCGGCGCGAACCAACGCTTTTTTGTAAGATCCCCAAACGGTGGTGCCCAAAATGCCGATGATGACGATCAATATCGCCAAAACAATGAGCAATTCCAACAGAGTAAAACCAGACTTATGCGAATGCGCTTCAGCGAGGCGTTTCATGACGTCCGTCTCCTTAAATATACGGTTAGCTTCAATTTAGGTGGGATTCTTACGGAAGACGCGAGGCTTGACTGTCCGTCTTTCGACAATAAAAAAACCAAGCCGTTCGTTCCCTTCCGCGTCGTTCTATCTGCGACGTCGGCGGCGATTATACCATTTTCAACGACATAAGAAAAGAGAAGTTCTATTTTTTTCCGCTTTTTCCACCCTACGCGACCAGACAACGCGCGTCGATAAAAATATCGCGACATAGAAAACGCCGCGTAAAAGCGGCGTTAAGGATTTGACAAAAGAGCGCGGTCGTTGCAAATCAATCGTAACTAACGTCGGGATACGCCCCAAACACGTCCGACGTTTTAGAACGCTGGTCGCGCCAACCGGCGGGACGCGTGTCAAAGGATCGCGGCCCTACGTTCGCGTCGACAAACGGATCGCAACCTTCGGGGAAATTAGCTCGTCGCATTGCCTTTTCTTTTTCCGTGGGCGGCGCGATCGTCGGAAACCAAAACTTCTTGTTGTTAGGGCTCTCGTTCAACGCCTTACAACTCGGAATATACGCGAACACAATCGCGACGAACGCCCATAGACCGACTTTAGCAATCCGACGTTTTCCTGGATCGCGAACGCGCGATTTTTCTTCTTTCAATAAATCCATTCTTCTTTCCATCCTTACTAAAACGCCGATCGAACTCGCCATAAGAACGACCTCTATTAAAACGCGAAACGTTCCGCGCGACGCGTTTTCGTATGAATCGACTATTCCGACATAAGAATAGAATCTTGCGGACTCTAACAAAAAATAAACGGAAAAACAAGAGCGAAAATAACAGAAGTTGCGATTATAACAAACTACGGAGAAAATATAACGACGCCAAAACGAGGGAAATTATCGCTCTCGATTCGCCCGGTTCAACGGAAAAAGCGGAATCCAAAGGAGACTCCGCTTTTTGACGTCGTTTGAAAATAGCGAACGCGAAGACAAGAAAATCGCGTTACTTAGACTCGTCGACGTCGATCGTCAGTTCCGCCGCGCCGCCTCCGACCGTAATGGACAAACCGGACGTTTCAGGAGCGTTCATCCGAGGAGGAATCTCGTTCCCGGCCTCCTTAAGCCTCTTGGCGCGCTCTTCGTAAAACGCTTTTTTAGCATCTTCGTCGGCGTCCATATCGGCGGGCATTTCAGGCTCTTCGATCTCCGCGAATTTCGTCAGGTAGATTTTATACGAACCTTCGGGAGCGCCGGATCCTTCCCAACTTCCCTGCGTCGTCTTGACGACGGCGACGCCGGTTTCGTCCGTTTTTCCCACGACGGACCAACTTCCGGAAACCGCGCCGTCGGGAACCAGAAAGACGTTGGCGTTTTTGACTGGGGCCGAGCCTTTAACGACCGTTATTTTCGCGGGAGAGAGTTTCGGAACGCCCGCGGGTTTATGAGGTCCGCAACCGACGCAAAGGACAAGCGTCAGCGTAATTAATGCAAATAGTTTGAAAGAACGCATATGCGCCTCCTGGTTAGGCGCGTCCGTTGACGATTGTCGCGCGGAACAACGCCAACGTAGCGCGGAATCAAGCAAAAATCCCTCCCTCGCAAAAGGCGCGAAAGAGGGCGAGAAACGAGTCAAACGATTAACCAAGCAGATGACGATTGTCAGGGATTCGCGATCGATTCGCCGCCGTCGCGCGTGCCGATAGCGCCCCAGACGCCAAAGTAGGACGCGCCGCTATTGTCGTAGGCTTGCACCCCTGAGGAGAGAAGGTTCGCATAATCGCTTCGTTTGCAGTCGATCGTATCGGAAACGAAACGAACGGAGCCGTCGCACATCGCGACCTGACAACCGCCGGCGTGATAGCTGGACGCCGCGCAAAAACAGTATTCCGCATGGTTGTAAGAACAGGTCGGCGAATTCGGCGGGAGAATCCAGTGAACGCCTGTGTAGATCGGTCCGTAACCGTCGAAACGAACGCCTCTACGCGATTCGCTAAATACGGACGCCAATTCGCTTCCGTTACGGTTGTTTCGGCATTCTTCGACCAGAGAAAGCGGCATCTTATAGACGTCGGCGGAGGACTGAGCGACCCCGCCTTTAAGCGTCGAGATTTTATCAACCTTGGGCGAGATTGTCGACTCGGTAAACATACCCGTGTTGCTCGTTCCGTCGGTAATCGAGGACATCTTGATCTTCACCTGATCGCCGCGCGCCGCTATGCCGCGGTTCAGCCTGTCTTTTTTATAACTCGTGGAGTTGTTGTACGTTTCGTCCCCAAGATTGATGCGATAACTGGTCGGAGCAAGTTCCCCGTCTACCGGATCGGCGACCTTTTCGGAAGGACAAATGAAAGCGGAAAGGAAGCCAGCGTAAGGATTTTGAATCGTTTGACCATTGTGGGTGAAGGTCGCCTCCTTCAAATACGGCGGACAATCCATACCCTGTTCGGGAATCTGCAGGACGATGTTATAACGCGCCGTTTGTTCCAGGTACGGGAAAAGAAAAGCGCACCAGGAAACGCGCCAATGGTAGCTGTCCGTCGCATACCCCCTTTGATAGCAGAGAGAGGGGAAATGCCCGGTGGCGTCGTGCATACTGTGGCACGCCAACGCGAGTTGCTTGATATTGTTCGAGCAT
The DNA here is from genome assembly GCA_947305735.1 of uncultured Planctomycetales bacterium. GTDB lineage: Bacteria > Planctomycetota > Planctomycetia > Pirellulales > Thermoguttaceae > RUG369. Next base: position 3,098 of record CAMZEO010000161.1, read on the forward strand.
TCCATGCGTCTCGCCGCTTCGCGCGCCGCCTGCACGGCCGGAAGTAAAAGACCGATTAGAATACCGATGATCGCGATCACGACCAGCAGTTCGACAAGGGTGAACCCCCCGGCATTTTTCCTTGACATAGAAATCTCCTAAGTTGCTTAAAAAGTGTGATAAACGCGGACTCTCGCAAAAAACGCGTTCGAACGATTATATGCGAAAGCGAACAATCAAAATTACTCAAAAGGTGAAATAAACGCGGGATCCTATACCAGGAAAAGCTCAAACGCGTCGGGACGATTCCATGCGGACGTCGCCGGTTGCTTCTCTCGTCGAAAAACAATCTCAACAACAAGAGCGGGACGCTTTCGTTAAAGCCCGCGCTTTTAGCGCTTCGCGTCCATAATCCCATTCTCTCGCAATTCTACTCTAAAAAAAACGTTAAGTAAAGAATAAAACCAGTTCGACTCCAAAAAGTTTTTAAAATAGTCTGCTTATTCGGTCCCCCCTAAAACTCAGGAAACGACGTTTATCGAATCGCCGTATTGATATTCCGGAAGCGATTAGTACAATCGGCTCGGAGGAGACGCGCTTATGGACGTTTTTAAACGAACCAATATCAAGTCTTTTGACGAACTCACGATAACAGACGACTTTACGTTCGGCGTCGTCATGGACGATCCGAAGAATCTCAAGCCGTTGATCGAATACATATTGGGCGTAAAATCGCAAGGATCGAATATCCGGAACGTCAAAAAACGATCGAAGTCAATCCCGATCGCAAGGGGGTAAGGCTCGACGTCTACTGCGAAGACGACGAAAATACGGTTATGCGATCGAAATTTAAACGTCCGACGAGAAAAACTTACCGAAACGCATTCGGAGCTATCGGGATATGATCGACGTCAATATTCTCGATAAAGGAATGAACTACAAGGAACTCAAGAAGAGTTTTGTCATCTTTATCCGCGCTTTCGACTACTTCAGGAAAGACAGGTATATGCACGCGTTCCTGAGTCAGCGTCAGGAAGACGGCAGCCTTTATCTTAACGACGAGACGACGACGATAGTTCTGAACGTCAACGGAACTATTGGGGAAATTAACGAAGAACTTAAAGGGGCGCTTCGTTATATGGCGGGTCAGGAACCTTCGGGAGCCTACGCGGAAACGCTAGACGCCGCCGTTAAAGAAGCCAGGATCAATAAGAAATGGAAGAGGGATTATATGTCGATTGCAATACAACTTCTCGAACATGAAGAAATAGGCGAAGCAAGAGGAAAAGAAATTGGGAAAGAAATAGGGAAAGAAATAGGGAAAGAAATAGGAGCTCTTGCAACCAAAGTTTCTCTCGTGAGGAACAATAAAGGAGAATCGACTGAAGAACAAATCATAAAGTTTCTCCGTATTGACCAGAAAACATTCCGTGATATTTCCAAAAAGATCGACGACAATCCCGACATGAGCGATTGGGAAATCGCCGAGGCTATTTTAGGCGACAACGAGTAAATCGTGCGATCTTAACCAAATTCGTAGCTTTTATTTCGGCTGAAACTCAGAGGCGTTTCGCAACAAACGTTCTTCCGTCTTCCGATTTTTAGCGGACGTCTCGACTGTTTTTTTTCCGTCGTTTCGTATCAGCCGTCTTCAGAGCTTTGCGCGGTTCGCGACTCGGCTGCCAACACGTTGGCATATGTTGACGCCGCGCGTATGTCTTCTGCAAAGACGACGTCTCGCCGGCGGGGAACACAACGTTTTTCGTTGCCGGTCGAAACGAGCCGTCGACAAAAGGACGGCAAGAAAACGGAACCTCCGGAAGACTAAACCTTCAGGGGTCTTAATACAGGCGAGACCACCCGACATCCGCGGGACCAACTCGCATCAGACCCTCAAACTATCGCGGACTTCTCTTGTTAAGAGAAGTCCGCGATAAACTTGCCAAACAAAGTTTGTAGAAAGCCGTCTAGCGCGTTACTTCCCCGATTCGGCTGATTGCGCGTCCGTAAGTTTCCAGACGCGAATATAGTCGATTTCAAAGGACGAGGGCAAGTCGGCGGAATCCGGTTCTCCGAACCACCAGGGGATGACTTCGCAGTCGAATACAACGTGAAGAGGACGACGAAAAGCGTCGTTTTCATGGCGACAAACCTCTTCGCCGTCGACATACCAACGAAGTTCGGTCGGGGTCCAGGCGAACCCGTAGACGTGAAAGTCCGTCCAGAAGTCGAAATCCATCTTCCGCTTGTAAGAAGGATTCTCGATTGGAATCTTCTTAGCGTTGATAATCGATTCGAGATACGGCGTGACGAAGTGGTGAATCGTCGCGAAATAGAATCGATCAAGGCTCTTGTCTTTCGGATTGCCGCAGAATTCAAAAATATCAATCTCGTCGGAGACGTCGCCCTCGACGTATTTACGATCGGGACGGTCGGAAAGCGGATCGTAAAGCCAAAACGCGTTGCACAATGCGGCATGCATCGATTTGCAACGCGCCTCGTAATATCCATAGCCGCTCTTTGCCTTGCTCTTGACGCTCGACGCCCAGAATTTGCCGTATCCGCGAACCTGGTCGTCGTAACCGACCTCGTCGGGTTCCGCGACGCTCGCGGTCAGACGAAGGGCGCCGTCGACGACGGAGACGTTTTTACGGGAATAGAGCGCGGGCTTGCGACCGCGCCACGCGGGGTTGAAATCCCACCATTTGGAATCGTCGAGCGCGTCGCCGTTAAATTCGTCGCTCAGTTCGGGCGCGAATTCATATCCTTCGCCCATCGGGCAAACGGGCGCTGATTCGTCAGCGCGAAGGTTTCCCAACGAGACAGTCGAAGCGATCGCCGCCGCGACGCAAGGAATAAAGAACGCAAGTTTTTTAGAAACGATCGGCGGCGACAATAACGAAAGTATATTTCTCAACGTTCGACGCATTGTATTGCTCCTCAAAAAAAGTTCGATTGATTCTTTCCCAAAAACGCGCGGTCGGCGCTACTGCAAGGTCGGCTCTTTAACTCGTTCGCCCTTAAGTTGCTTCGCTTGTTCGTTTCTGTCGTACACGCCGTAGAACGGAATGTTCAGATCGCACCACATCATAAGGACGCGATATTCTTCGTCCGTTAGCCCGACGTCTTTGTGGTTTTCGTCCACGATGATTTTAGAAAACGGCGAAATATCGGCGCCGCTTTCTCCAGGCAACGTCACAATTTCTCTAAAGGTCTCGTCGCCCCATTCATACCACTTCATGTAATTCATAAGTTGGTTGTAGCTGCGCGTGAAGGGAGCCTCTTCCTTCCCCGTCAGGTCGGGCGCGAACTTTCCGTCGGTTCCGTCGTGACATTTGACGCAGCGAGCGTCGAGAATCGGCTGGATAAGACGCGGATAGGAGAAAGGTTTGGAGTCGGGGGGACCGGGCGCGATTTTCGACGGTTCGCGCAGGGACGCGAGACTTCGTTGAGACGCGGCGTTGGTCAGCGTCGTTTGCGCTTGCTCATGACATCCGACGCATCCGCGATTTTCGCCCGGTTGCAGGTAAACGATACTGCGCATTGATTGAACAGCTTTCCCCTCCTCGTCGACCGCCTGAAAATAAAGGGGAACTCGCGCGGGCGCCGTAAAGTGGGCGCTCCCGTCCTCTTCGACGGGAACCGTTCCGAGCAACATTCTCGCGTTGACGGAGCCGGCGCGACTGACGCGCGGCATATCGGAGAGATAATCGGGCCATTTGGGAAGCAGCTGAACGATGCGCAACTCTTTGATCTTACGATCATTCGGGAACGGCATGAGGCTTTCGTAGACGTTGGAAAGAACGAACCTCCCGGAGTCCTCTTCCTGATTATCCAGAGCGGAAGGAATAATTTCCGGCTTTTCGCGCTCGACGAGAGGAGTCGGATAGAGACACGATTCTTCATTGTCTTTGTTTTCGTAGAGCAATTCAAGGTTGCCGAAACGATCGCCGTAATAAATACCAAGTTTGCCGCACTGACGCGTTCCCGCCAAATAACCGCCCAGCGGGTCATGACTGTAGGAGACAATCCACGAATCTTCCGAAATGGGGAACGGACTGAAATAATAACGGTCGCAAATCTGTTTCTCCGCGCCCTCGGCCTCGGGAAGCGGAATATCGGGGGTAAGCCGTTTGATCGACGCCAAATCGTCCTTGCCCGTTTCCGGATCGTATCGCATCTTTGACGGATCAAAGAGGAGAATCGTCCCGCCCACGTCGAGATGATGCGCGCCCCCCAGGAACATGACCTTATTTGAATTGGGAATAGCTTTCGCCTGATAACAGGCGTTGACGTCGAAGGTGTAGTTCCCAAAATAGATCGCGGAATTCGTTCCGTCGGGATTTGTCGTCCACAAACCGTGATGGCGCGACGCTCGGCGATCGACGTAGTCCCAGCGCGTATAAACGACGCGTCCGTCGTTAAGAAACGTCGGTTGCCACTCGTTTGTTTCGTGCCAGGAAATACAAGTTACGGATTTGTCGGGGTTCAATCGATGCAACGTGTGGACGTTGAGAGGTTCGTAATGACCGTGGCAACGCCCGTAACCGCCGCGTCTGGTCGAAACGAAAATTAAGGATCCGTCCGGCGCTTCGACAGGGTCGAATTCGTCCTCGCAACTCTCGGTGAGACGTTCGACTTTTTTGTCGGCGAGCGTCATCTTATAGAGATTAAATTTGCCAACGGGGTCTTTCATGTAATTCGTCGAGAAATCTTCGACGTAGGGAAGCGCCATGAGAGCGTCGACGTTCGTTTTGGGCTGATTCTCCGTCTGGGTTTTCGAGAAGTCGGCAAAGGAGAAGTAGACTGTTTTAGCGTCGTAAGAGAGCGACAACGTTTGAAAAACCCCTCGCGGAAACAAACCGTCCGTAACGGATTCCGTCTCAAACGACTTGCCCGGCTCTTTAAGGATATAAACGCCTCCGCCATGCATTCCGCACTTGTTGTAAAAATACGAAAGGAATTCGTGGAGCATCTGCCACGTGAAACGTTCCTCTTTCAAAAAAACAATCGGCTGTCCCGTAACCGCAGGGTCGCTCAGAAGGAGCGCGCGAAGTTTGGCGCGCAGGGTGACGTAACGCGAGAGAGAGCCCAAAAGTTCGGGAACGTCGTCCGCGTCTTCGTCTTTCGCGAGAAACGCTCGCGCCGCGTCAAGCTCGTCGCGAAGCCCGTTCAACGCCGACGCGTCGACCCACGGCTCGTCTTCGAGCCATTCGCAAGTGTTTTCAACCCGCTCGACAAGAGCTTCCAGCGCGGCGATCGACGCGATTCCGCGCCCTTGCTCGCTTTCCTGGATCGACCAGTCGTTCACAAAAGCGTCGAGATACTCCTGTCGAGGAGATTTCGCCTCGCAAACGTTTGCCGTGCCGCAAGTTAAGCAGAACGCGAGCCATGCGAGGAAAAGAAACGACTTAACGCTATTTTTCATCTGATGCAACCTCGAACCTTTCGATTTGGTTTTCTCAACTTCGCAAACGCGAACTTCGCGCTCATAGGGCGGCGACGCGCGGAATCTTTGAGCGTTCCGTTTGCGAAGTCGCGCGGAACGCTCGAGGCTAAGTTCTTTTTATCGCCTCGTCTTTTACGACGACGTCGTTTTATTGTAAATCCTGAACGGGGATCGCTTCTCCGTCGCGTTGGCGCGCTTGTTCGTTTGGATCGTAAGTACCGTAGAACGGGATGTTCGCGTCAAGCCACAGATAGAGGGTTCGTCTATCTTCGTCGGAGAGTTTCATGGATTTCGCGTGGACGTCGTCGTCGATAATCGCGGCAAGCGGACTCATATCGGCGCCGCATTCGCCCGGAAGGGAAACGACGTCTCGAATCGAGGGACTGCTCCACTGATACCAGCGCAAATACGGTTTCAGCTGATTATAGGACGCGTTAAAGGCGCCTTCCGGATCGCCGACAAGCGAAGGTTGCGGCGCGTCTTCCTTCCCGGAATGACACTCGACGCAATTTCTGTCGAGGATTGGCTGAACGAGTCGCGGATAGCTGAACGGTCTGGAATCTTCGGGGCCGGGCTTGAGCGCGGACGGCGCGCGAAGCGCGGCGGCGACGCGTTGATCGGAGTTCGCAAAGGTCGTCTGCTGCTGTTCATGACATCCGACGCAACCGCGATTCTCGCCCGGTTGGAGGTAGACTTCGCTGAGCATCGTCTGCACGGCGCGTCCGTCTTCGTCGACCGCCTGGAAATAGAGCGGTTTGCGCGCGGGCGCGGTAAAATACGCGCTTCCGTCTTCTTCGACGGGCGCGGAACCGAGATAAATACGCGCGTTGCCCGCGAAATCGTGTC
>CAMZEO010000162.1 GCA_947305735.1 uncultured Planctomycetales bacterium
CGTAGTCGCGCCGGTAGGCAGAGCTTTTAAAGAGGTCGGGGACGCCGTCGATCTTCACATGGATGAAAAAGATAAAAAACCGCATCATCCCAGTCCGGCTGGAACGTACCTTGGCGCTTGCGTCTTTTTCAAGACGATTACGGGTAGATCGCCCGTAGGTTTATGGAAAAAGCTCAACGACGTTGGGAAGGATTTCAACGTAAGTGAAGAAGATTCCGCGTATTTGGAAACAATAGCCGACAAGGTTGTCAAATAGTCTCAGACTATTCAAAAGGGGGATTGTCGAATCGTTGGCGAATTGACGCGCCCCCTTTTCATAAACGAAATCGGAGAAGTCAGGTTATTTCCGGGACGTCATATTCTTTTCTGAATTCTGTTCGCCAGAATTTTTCAGCTTCCGGACAATTGAGAATTTTGCCCGTGTTCTGGTCGATATCGAATTTAACGTTGCCCGCTCTAAGCGAAATGTTTGCGTAGAGGACGAGCATTGTGCTTTTGAAACATTCTTCGACCGGGGAGGCGGGGGGTCTTCTTTCTCGCATCGCGTCGATAAAGTCGCTCATATGCGCTAAATGCATGTCGCTATAACTTCCAAAATCTTCAGCCTTCACGACGGGGCGTCTGTCTTTGGTTCGATCAAAAATCTGCCAACCCGCGCCAAGTCTTGCGATTACCATGAGATATTTGGAACCGTAAATTTCAACGCGCGTAGAATTCTGATACCAGTAAGGGTGCATTTCTTTTTCGCGAATTTCCCAGTCCGTTTCCAGCATATATGGACAGTTCATTGTTTGTTCGACGTTCAAGACCATATTCCCAAAGTCGAAAACAGTCGAACTTGTTTCGGGCGCTTGCGTTAGAAGACGCTCGCGATCAAATCCTCCGACCGAGTAACATGATTTTGGTCTTTCAAGTCCGAGAATCCAGCGCGCGATATCGAGTTGGTGGACTCCCTGAGTCGCGAGAATTCCATTGCCAAAGTCCCAGAAATATCCCCAGAGTAGTCCGCCCATATACGTGGACGAATAATCGCGATATGGCGCGGGACCAAGCCATCGATCCCAGTCCAGACCTTCAGGCGTAGTTTCGCCCGTTTTAATAGTTGGAAGGGCGTCGCCCCACATATTGTGAACGCGCGCAAATTCGATTTTGCCGAGAGCTCCCGACTCGATTGCTTGCTTTGCGGTTTGACAATAGGAAGCCGAACGAGATTGATTTCCCGCTCCCACGACGCGACCATATTTTTTGGCGGCCGCAACCATCTGTTCCCCTTCGAAGGGAGTTCGACAGAGCGGTTTTTCGCAGTACACGTCCTTTCCGGCTTCGCAGGCTTGGATCGTATGAAGCGCGTGCCAATGATCCGGCGTAACGAGAACGACTCCGTCGACCGCCGGATCGTCAAATAGAACTCTTGCGTCCTGAGTCGTTTTCGGAGCGACGTTGTCTCGCGTTACCTGTTGAGCGCGCGAGACGGCGCGGTCAAGAAACGCGTCGCAACAGTACTCAAAACGAACGTCGTCTTGGGGACGAGCTAGAAAATCTCGACTCACCCGATCCGAACGCGAACCGCAACCGATTAGACCGAGTCTGATACGATCGTTGGCGATTGCCGAACGAACCGATTGCGGATTGGTCATAATTGTCGCCGCGCCGAACGCAAGCGAACTCTTTACGAAATCTCGTCTTCGCATTTCATGAATCCTTTAACAACGCTTTTCTTTGATTTCAACTAGTCGCTGAATGAGACTTCCGAAGCGGGATATGGCGGAAGCAAGGGCGCTCGCGCGTAACGAACGACCGGAATTCCAAACAAAAGAACGATTTTCAGCGTGAATTCGTCGGGAATATTCAATCGCGCGTATAATTTCGGGACCGCGTTGAATAGAGACGTCGCCATTCCGTCCCAACAAGTTCCAAGTCCAAACGAACAGGCCAGCATTTCAAATTGAGCGGCGGCGATATACGGGTCGATATGCGCGTCTCGAGCTTCCGGTGAAACAGAAATCGCGACGAAATGGGGAGCGTTTCGGAAGAACACGTCTTCGCCCGACGCTAGCGCTTGTCGAAATTTCCCATAACGCTTGATTCCTTCCGGCAATTCCTCGTCGGAACGCGTTGTCAGATATTTCGCAACGGCGGCGCGACACTCGTCGGTAGTTTCAATCGAGCGGGAATACGAAAAGAAAAGCGCGCGATCGTTGCAGCCGGTTGGAACATAATTCATCGCTTGCGCGAGACGATCAAGCGTTTCTTTCGAGACGTTTTCGCGACGATATGCTCTGACGCTACGTCGTTGTCGAAGAAGGTTTTCCATCATTTCGGGAGCGGGAGTTTCGCCTAGCGTCGCGCAGGAATTCGAGGTTTCGCCATTCCATGAAAGCGCGCCCGTAGGACAAATCGCCAAACAATGTCGGCACCTAAAACAACGGGATTCCCCGCCGGAAATCATTTGGGGAAGCCCTTTGTCGGACGCAATAATTACCTTTGCCAGACAGTCGTTCATGCACAAACCGCAACGGACGCAACGTTTAGGGTCGACTTCAATTGTCATGGGAAGATTTGTTGACATTTACGCGTTCCTGATAGACGGAATTTAACGACTCCAAGGGATATAGCCGGACGCCGCAAGGATTGTTTTTTGAACGAGGAGTTCATGTTCAAACGTATAAGGATTGGTCTTTTCGCCCCTGATATATTTTGCGAGATCAATGAGCTGACCGATATAACGATCTTCAAACGGTTCCAGTCGTAGGTCATGAGTTCCGCGCTCGTATTCATCGTTTCCTTCCGATAGAACAAGGCGAATTTTGAGCGGCGCCGTTTTACCGGTTTCGTGGTCTCGAGAGAAGTCTTCAAGAGGTAAAAGATGGAACGATCCCTTGCTTCCGACAATTGACAAACGGCGATTTGAAAAACCGTCGATTGCCCGTTCGGTTACGCGAAGATTAACGATTGCTTTGTCGTAAAGCAAAACGGACAGAGTGTTGTCGTTTAATCCATCCGAATCGGGACGTTCAAAAACGTGGATTTCCTTGGGCGCGCCAAGTAATTCGACGACAAAATCAACCAAATGCGAACCAAAATCGTACATTCCGCCCCCGCGATAGGTCGCGAGCCAACGACGAAATTCAGGATCGACGTCGTTGCGGTTCATATTTGCCTGAACGTCGTGTATTTCTCCTAGCCAGCCGCTCTGAACTGCCTTGATCGCCAGTCTGAACGCTTGATTTGTTCTAAACATATAGCCTGGTTGCATGATCACGTTATGCGCGCGACAAGCGTCCAACAATTCGCGACATTCGTCAACGCTTTGTCCCAACGGTTTGTCGACGTGCATATGCAACCCCATTTCCGCGCAACGTTTGGCTGTTGAAATGAGTTCCGTCATTTCCGTTTCGACGGCGACCGCCTCTAAACCGGGCGTCGCGAGCAACTCTTCCTGTGTTTTCCATTCCAAACCGCCATAGCACGGGGAGTTTTTATATTTTTTTTCCCATTCTGGCGATTCTGCGGCGATTCCAACAACTTCATAGTAGTCGGACAACAGTTTTAGACTTGTGATTTTCCCGCTGGCATGTTCGTGTCTTACTCCGATTTGCGCGATTTTGATTTTATGAAACGGTTCCAACCTTTTCTCTTCCCTTGCAAAAAGTGCGGTCGCTCCTAACGACGTCGCGGCGGAGACCGACAGAAACTGACGGCGATTTATCATGCGATTATCTTTCTTGTTTGAAGGTGTAAAGTCGAGGAAAAACTTATCAACTCGGCGTTGGTTGGTTGGTCAATCACTTGTCGAGACCGCCAAATCGACGACGACGCGTTTGGAACCAGCGGATTGCTTCCCAGAGTTTTTCCTTTGTGAAATCGGGCCAAAGCGCGTCGTCGAACCAGAGTTCGGCATAGCTCAGCTGCCAAAGCAAGTAATTGCTAAGTCGTTTTTCACCTCCGGTTCTAATAAACAGATCGGGATCCGGCGCGTCGGGATCGTATAAATAGGATTCGAAAAAACGTTCCGTAACGAGTTCGTCGATTGAAGAGACTCCAGCTTTTTCAAACGCTTTATTCTTGGACTCTTCGTCGGAGAGTTCTCCGGCGATTTTTCGAACCGCGTCAACGATTTCAGCGCGCGATCCATAATTGACGGCGAGAACAAGCGCGAGTCCCTTATTGTTAGACGTCGCTTCAATTGTTTTTTCCATCTCGAGAAGCGTGTCGCGGGGAATTCTCTCGCGTCTTCCGATAACGCGCAATCGAATCTGATTTTCAATCAGTTTTGGACGTTGCTCAATCATGTATCTTTTGAGCAACTCCATAAGCGCGTTGATTTCATCCTGAGGACGTTTCCAGTTTTCGCTGGAAAAACAATAGAGCGTTAATCGTTCGACTCCCAATCTTACCGATTCTTCGACGATTTCTTGCACCGTCAACGCCCCGCGAATGTGTCCTTCCGCGCGAATTAGCCCCCGTTGTTCCGCCCAACGTCCGTTTCCATCGAGAATGATCGCGATATGGCGCGGCATAAAACCAGTCGGAGCTTCTAAGAGAACTGAATTGTCAAGCGCTTCCAACGACTGCCTCCTATTTTAAGCGACGAATAAATTTACGGGAATGGAGAATCTCTCTCCTCGCGCCGTCCAGTATATCCTCAGTACCAGGGTTTTTCAAGCGGAACGCGTCGCTTTCTTGTATTTGCGAAACCGGAACGATAAAATAACCGCGTCGTTTGTTTTTCTTCAATCCGTTTTAAGAAAGGATACGCATGTTTGTCCGAAAAAGGTTTGGCTTTTTTTTTGTTTTTTGCTTTCTTGTCTTCTCTCTGCGAGACCTTGCCGTTGGACAAGAAACTTCTTTGGATTTGCAGGCTGAATCGGCTTGGAAAGCCGTGTGGAATCATTTTTATTCTCCGGACACTTGTCTTTTTTACGATTTTCTAGAGTCGTTGGAACCTGGTAAAACGCTTGATCATCTTCCGACTCCGGAGGAAGTGGACGCGCTCTATCCCCATCCGTGCGGTTACGGAACCGGAATGGAGGATTGCGCGATATCGGGCGGGATTATTCTTGACGCTTTAATTGATCGCTATGCGAACGAGGAGAAGTCAAACGCGGAACAAGACGTTTTAGAATCGATTAAAACTCGGGCTCAAGACGTCTTTACCGGTTTGGAATTATTGACGACGGTTTCCGGTTCGCCTGGATTTGTCGCGCGCGGGGTGAGTCCAAAGGCTTTGGGCAAGTGTTATATCAACAGTTCTCGCGACCAAGTCACTCATCTTGTTCTGGCGGTTTGGAATTATTGGCGCTCTCCTCTTTCCAACGATGAAACGCGATCTCGCGCCGCGTTGGTTTTATATGCCGTCGCCGATCGCATGACGCGCAACGTAACCCCTGAAAACGACTATGATTTTTTATGTTCCGACGGATCGCGTTGCCGAATAGGTATTTCGCGCATGGCCGACGTCGAAGATCATGAAGCGGCTCGTTTGACCGCCATTTACGCGGCGGCGTGGGACGTTGCAAAACGTTCGGGCGACTCGATAAGAGAAGCGGAGTATTGGAAACAGTGGAGGAACATAGCGCGCGATACGGTTGTTCAGTCGGCTCATATCGTCGCTAATCCGGATCTATGTAATCGTATGCCTTCGTACGCCTATCTGCAAATGCAAGAGTCGCTCGAGGCGCTTTACCAGCTTGAACCGGAGCAGAATTTGAAGGAAACCATCGGCGAGACCTTGAAATATGTAGCTAATCGTATTAAGTCGCGTCAAGAAAACGCCTTGAAGAAACTCAAGAATCACGACTTAACCGAGGTTGCCCCAAGTTGGCGAGAGGTTGGCGGTTTGAAAGGCGCTTATCGGGAGACGTGGTATTGTCCGAGGGAATGCGGGGAAATAGCGTTGACAATAGCGGCTGATACGGCGAACGGTTCTTTTGACGAAGATTCGGCTCGCGTTTTGAAAGAAGCTTTTATGATTCCCGACTATGCGAGGATTACCAGTTGCGGCGTCTTTCATCTGATAGGCGCGTATGAAAAGGCGCGCAGACTTGGTTGGTTCCGAATAGGGTTGAATCAGGCAAACAAGTAGGGAAAGACGATTGCGCAAAAACGATATTTTTTTTCGTCTTTTTTTGTTGACGACTTTAGTTTCTGCAATTATATTAAGGCGGAGCAATTGGTTGCGTTCGCGTCGGGAAAAGCCGTTGCGATCGTTGTCGCGCTAAATTTTGGCATAGGATTTTACGATGAACGTCAATGAAAAGAAGTATGCGATAGGCGTCGATTACGGCACGAACAGCGTTCGCGCTTTAATAGTGGATCTCGCCGACGGACGAGAACTTGGAACTTCGGTTGCCAATTATCCATCTGGCGATCTGGGAATCATTCTTGACTTCGCTCAGCCGACGTTGGCTCGTCAGTCTCCTCGCGATTATATCGATTGCTTTATGACCGCCGTTCGCGGGGCTGTGGAACAAGCTAAAAGCGTCGATTCCAGTTTTGATCCCAAAGACGTCGCCGGCATTGGAATTGACACGACCGGATCGACGCCGATCCCAGTCGATTCAGACGGAGTTCCCCTCGCTTTTCAAGAGAAGTTTAAAGATGTACCCGCCGCTAACGCTTGGCTTTGGAAAGATCACACTTCGATTGAGGAGGCGGAATCCATAACGAGACGCGTTCGCGAATTGGGAAACGGGTACCTTGACAAATGCGGCGGAATTTACAGCTCAGAATGGTATTGGGCGAAGATCTGGCATTGTTTGCGCGAAAATCCAGAAGTGTTTGACGCCGCTTATTCCTGGGTCGAGCTTGCCGACTTTATCCCCGCTTATATCACTGGAAACATGAAGCCGGAAACGTTGGCTCGAGGGATTTGTCCCGCCGGACATAAAGCAATGTGGGACGCCGACCGCGGCGGTCTGCCGTCCGCCGAATTTTGGGAATCTCTCGAACCTAAGCTTGTAAAATATCTGGATCATTACGCGAAAGAAACAAAGCGCGCCGATCAGCTCGCGGGTTTTCTAACTGTCGAAGTTGCCGCTAAAACGGGGCTTGCCGAAGGAACTCCGGTCGCCGTCGGCGCTTTCGATTGTCACATGGGCGCCGTTGGGGCCGGAGTTTCGCCGGGCACTCTCGTTCGAATTGTCGGAACAAGCGCCTGCGATATTACGACGCTTCCTCTTGACGCGAATCTTCAAGCGATACCCGGTCTTTGCGGAATTGTACCCGGTTCCGTGGTTCCGGGAGCTTATGGGATTGAAGCGGGACAGTCCGCCGTCGGCGATATTTATCGTTGGTTTGAACGTTCTCTCGCGCCCGCTCGGTATACCGTCGGCGGAAATACCCTTTACGAATTAGAACAAGACGCCGCCAAACTTCTTCCGGGTGAATCCGGGCTTGTCGCGCTTGATTGGAACAACGGCAATCGTTGCATACTCGTCGATCAAGCTCTTACCGGCGCTATTATCGGAACAACGCTAAGCACAAGCGCGGCTGAAATTTACCGCGCTTTGATCGAGGGAACCGCATACGGCGCGCGCGCAATTATCGAGCGTATGGAAGAATACGGCGTTAAGATTAACGAAATCGTCATTTGCGGAGGAATCGCCGAAAAGAGTCCGACGATTATGCAAATTTTTGCCAACGTCTGGAATCGACCTCTTAAGATTTCCAGAAGCTCTCAAACTTGCGCTTTGGGCGCTTCGCTTTTTGGAGCCGTGGCGGGCGGAGCTTTCGCGAACGTCGAGGAAGCTCAGCGGCGAACGGTCGCTTACAAGTCGACGACATATCAACCGCAGTCGGACGCGGCGGCAGTCTACGAAAAACTTTACGCCGTTTACAAGACGCTCCACGACGCTTTTGGCGTTCAGGGGACTCAAGTTGATCTTTATCCCATTATGAAGGAACTCGTCGCGATTCGTGATTCCGTTCGCGGAACGCGTCGGTAATATTTTTCAACGCGGCGTTTTTTTTCGCGGTAGTCTTACGGCTATGACGTCGCGCCGTTGCGTTTGATTGCCAATATTTTTTATATCGTATCGTTGCATTGTTTAGAAGGTGTTTTTATGACGTCGATGTTTAACGCGCTTGTTTTTGCAAACAGCGCCAGCGCGGCGCTTAATGGTTGGGACTGGACTACCCTTGGACTCTATTTCGCGCTGTTGCTTGGTCTCGCTTGGTGGGTTATATCGCAAAAAAACAACTCGTCGAAGGATTATTTTCTTGCCGGTAAAAAGGCCGGCTGGATTGTCATTGGCGCTTCGCTTTTTGCGTCAAATATCGGTTCGGAACATCTTGTAGGTCTTGCCGGCACGGGCGCCAACGACGGTATGGCGATGGCTCACTACGAGCTTCACGCCTGGTGTTTGCTGGTTCTCGGCTGGATTATGATTCCCTTTTATGAAAGAAGCGGGATTTTCACGACTCCCGAGTTTCTCGAACGTCGTTATTCTCCGGCCGCGCGTTGGATTCTTTCGTCGATTAGTTTGCTTGCGTATATCTTTACGAAAATATCGGTGACCCTCTTTGCCGGCGGAATAGTCTTCAAAGCGTTATTTCCCGTAGAAATAATTGACGGGGTTAGCAACTTCTGGGTTGGCGCGGTCGGCATGGTTCTTATTACAGGTTTGTATACAATTCTCGGCGGTCTTCGGGCCGTTTTGTATACGGAGTTGTTGCAAACCATTGTTTTACTTATCGGCGCGGCCAGCGTCCTGTTTTGCGGTTTGCATCAAGTCGGCGGATGGAACGAGTTGAAAAAAGAGACCCAGGGAGTTGATCGCGTCGTGGGATATAAAGTCGTTTTAAACGAGGATGAACTTGGAGACTCTACTCCCGAACTGCTTCAAGACGAATTTGACGAGGACGTTGTCGTTTCTCGTCCTCTTGTAGACACGGGGTTGGCGTTAACTCCTGAAATGGAGGCAGTAAGAAAAGAAATAGAGGCTGTTCTTCAGAAGGATGGACGCTTGGCGGATAATCCTATGATCTCGGATTTGAGCGACGAGGAAATCGAGCAAATAAAAAAAATTGTTTCCCCCGAAATGTTTGAAAAGTACGCGGTGTTAGAAGCCGCTAAAGAACAAGGAGGTCGGTCTGCTAATTATCTTTTGATTTCAGAGCTGAGTCGGGAAGAAGTTCTTAATATCAAGGAAAAAGTTTCTTCCGAAATCTTTGAAAAATATTTTGCCGACATTGATTCTTTTAGACCTCTTGAAGAAGTTGTCCCTTGTGAAGTGCGCGCAAAGGCGGATCATTTCAACTTGTGGAAACCGATTTCTCATCCGAAGTATCCGTGGTTTGGTCTTCTTTTCGGCGCGCCCGTCGTTGGACTCTGGTATTGGTGCACGGACCAGTA
>CAMZEO010000163.1 GCA_947305735.1 uncultured Planctomycetales bacterium
TTCTTCTTCCTCGCGGTTTTCGTCGACTTCCTCCGTCTGAATCTCTTCCGACTCGTCTTCTTCGGCGTTTTCCGCAGTTTCTTCTTCCTCGCGGTTTTCGTCGACTTCCTCCGTCTGAATCTCTTCCGACTCGTCCTCTTCCAGGTTTTCCGCAGTTTCTTCTTCCTCGCGGTTCTCGTCGGCTTCCTCCGTTTGAACCTTTTCCGACTTGTCTTCTTCGACGTTTTCCGCAGTCTCTTCTTTCGCGCGGTTCTTATCGATTTCCGCCGCCGATTCCTCTTCAGCGGCGTTTTCTTCGACGTTTTCCACCGTCTCTTCTACGGCGTCGCTCTCGTCGACTTTCGCGGTTTCTCCTTCTTCGACGATTTCTTTGTCGACAATTGGTTCCGTTTGTTCTTCTTCGACGTCGTCCTCAACTTCTTCCGCGGTTGCTTTTTCAACGAATTTTTCGCCAATTTCCGTCTCCGTTTGCCCAACCTCTTTGGCGTCGGGGACTTCGTTTAGGATTTCCTCCAGACTTTTTAGTTTAGGAAAATGCGTCGAGGCGGGCTCCGCGCGCGACCCGACCATCTCGGAGACGCATTCAAAAGCGTCCGTCGGGTCGTTGCGGATAAATTCGTTTTCCTCTTCAGATACTTCCACCCCGTCTTCTTCGTCCGTCGGTTCGTCGATAGGTTCCCTCGTCTCCGCATTTTGGAACGAGTCGACGCTTTTCGGATCGTCGACGTCAAGTTCGTCGTCTTCCTCGACAAGCTCCTCGACAATTTCCATCGTTTCTTTTTCCGACTCCTCCTGTTCAACGTAGACGTCGATTCGCTCCGCGATCGAATCTTGACGGTTCTCCCAACTCTCTTCCAATTGAGTTTCCGCCTCCGCGTCGGAAACGACCTCCGGCGCGCCTCCAACGGGTTTCGTCTCCGACTGTTCGACCGTTTCTTCTTCTTCTTCTTCTTCTTCTTCGCGCGCGCCAAGAGGTCTCTCCGTTAGATCGCAACTTTCGCGGAGATCGTTGGCTTTTTTCGCGAGATAAACGAATTCCCAACTGTAGGTATACGATTGACGCGCGACGCGCGTCCAGACGTCGGAAAGAGAATACCGACGGCTAAAATTGTCGGAACCGTCCGTAACTATTGCAAAGATAACGCGTTGAGGTCGATCTTGTTCCGGAATGTTTTTCAGCTTTTCGCCAAGGTTGTCGATTGCGAAGCAGAGCGAATCGCAAAGCGCCGTGGCGCCCTCGTATTTGCAGGAAAGCGCGTTTTGAAGTTCGTCCCAGGATATTTTATTCAAGTCGATATTGTTAGCCGTTTGACGACAAGTTTCCGAGCATTGATAGAGGTCGACGAGCGTTAAGTTGCCAAACTGGTATCGGAGCCCGCCCAGGAATTCGTTCAGCGAGAAACGAATAGGGTCTTGGAGCGCGCTCATTGATTCCGAAGCGTCCAAAAGTATGCAAACGTGCAAATAATCACTTCTCATAACGATTTCCTTTTAACGTCGACGACGCGTTGTTCGCGCTTCCTTGAAACTCCAATCGCGAAACGATCGTTGCTTTCTTAAACGACCGTATTTCCACTATTATAATCAAAACGGCGCGACGTCCGTTCAAAAAACGATTTTATCCCAAATCTTTTCCAACCGGACGGGCGAGACTTTAATCGCGGTTCCCAGCTTCTGCGCGAAGAGGGAGACGCGGTATTCTTCGATTGCCCAGCGAAACGTTTCCAGATCCGGGACGACGACCCCCGCCGCCTCCGCGCGTTGCGACGCTCCTTCGAACCGCGTCCAGTATTCTTCGAGTTCCTCCGCGAACCTCGCGTCCGTTTGCGAACCGCCGTTTCCCCATTTTTCCAAACGCGCGACGATCGCCTTAAAATACCGCGGGTACTCTTTAAGCCATTCCCAAGGCGTCGTGAGATAGAATCGCGGCGCGAGCAACCGACTCATTTGTCGATCGACGTCGACGCATGCGGCGTTTGCCGGTCCCTTTCGACGTTGTTCCACCGCCAATCGCGCTTCGTGATACCCTTCGATAAAGCGCGAGATCCAGCCGGTAACGTCTTGAACGGCAAGACCGATTCGCTCGCGTCCCTTCGCGGCGAGACGGTTGTAATCCCCTTCGTCTTTCGGCAAGGACGTTATTTCCAATTCAAGCGCTCTCATTCCGATCGTTTCGGCGATTGCCTGGTCGACGTCGAATTCGGGAATCGTCGTCGAACAGACGCGCATTCTCTCTATTTGAGGGATATAACGCGCTTGAGTTCTCAAATCGCGCATATTCGCCAACGCGAACATACGCGCCACGCCGAAGAACGCGTTGCGGAGCGCCTTATCTTTGGAGTCGAACAGACGCAACGACGTCGACTTCGAATGTTCGGACTTGGGCGAAAAGTCGCGCGTCAACATACGCGGGTCGCAAAGAGCGGGATAGGCGGAAACCGTCACGCCGCCGCGCGTTATCGAAATTGATTCTGGCAACGTCCCAAAATCCCATTTCGTCAGTCCGTCCCGGTTCCATTTCGGATCGACCGCCGATTCGATGGAGCGGTTCATTTCGACGCCGAGGCGTTCGCGCAACTCGTTGGCGTCTCGTCCTTCAAGGAGCGTTTCGCCCTTGTCGTCGACGATTCTGACGTTGAAACGCAGCTCGACGGGCAGTTTCGATTCGTCGAAATCGTTTGCCGTCGTCAGTTTTCCGGAAATACGCGATACTTCGCGCGCTAAAATCTCGTCGAGCGCCCCTTCGCCGAAATTCAGTTTCCGCGCAATTTCGCGCGCCGTGTCCGGAACCGGAACGAGCTCGCGCCTGATCTCTTTGGGCAACGATTTCAACAGAGCGACAATCTTTTGTTCGAGCAAGCCGGGCACGAGCCAGCCGAGACGGCGCGAGTCGAGTTGACGCAATCCTTCGATCGGCGTTACGAGCGTGACGCCGTCGTTCTCTTCGCCGGGATTAAACGCGTATTCGAGCGGATATTGCGTCGATTCGCCGCGCGCGAACGAGTCGGGAAACGCCCGGGCGGTCGTCTCGTCGACGTCTTCGGCGAAACAGAAATCGGACAACGTCGCAAAGAGTGATTTGCGCTCTCCCGAAGACGCGCGTTTATACCAGCGTTTGAGGGTTGCTGAATCGTAGACGTCTTTCGGCAGGCGCGCGTCGTAGAATTCGTAAATAGCGTCCAACGACTTGATAAAATCGTGCTTGCGCAGTTTGTCGCGCAACGATTCCGCTTCTTCGTAGACGCGAACGTTATGTTCGAAAAAGGGAAGGGAACAGTCGAAATCGCGATTAACGAGCGCTTCGTAAATGAAGATTTCCCGCGACTTGACGGGATCGATCGGTCCGTAGTTGACGCGTCGACGCGGAATGATCGTCAGACCGTAGAGCGTCGTTTTTTCATAGGCGTGAACGTAGCCGGTTTCGCGGCTCCAAAACGGATCGCGGCGCGTTTTGACGATCAGTTTTCCGCCGAGTTCCTCGATCCACGCGGGGTCGATTTTCGCGACGGTTCGCATATACGACTTCGACGTTTCTAGCCGTTCGGCGCCGACGATCCATTCGGGCTTCTTCCTGACGCCCGAGCCGGGCCAAACGAGGAATTTTCCGGAATTTGTCGAGCGGTACTCGCTTCCGATTTCCGATTTGACGGCGACTCCGTAGAGAAGTCCCGCGAGGATCGATCGATGAATCGCGTTGTAGTCGTCGCGTCGCGCGCGCTGTTTAAGTCCAAGTTCGCGAACCATTTGCTGGATCTGGACGTAAATTTCCGACCATTCTTTCATGCGATTGTACGACAGAAAATTCTCGCGACACGCTTTGCGCAGTTGATTTTTCGAGAGTTTCTCCTTAAGTCCCTGCCAAAAGTCCCACAATTTTAAGTACGAAAGGAAGTCGGAGTCTTCGTCGAGAAACTGTTCGTGTTTGGCGTCCGCCGCCTCCTGCTTTTCTCTCGGGCGTTCTCGGGGATCGAGAATTTCGAGCGCGGCGGCGATCACGAGCGTTTCGCGAAGCGCGTCCTCCTTGTCGGCCGCGAGCAACATTCGACCGATGCGCGGATCCAACGGCAGTTTGCTCAACGTCTTGCCGATATCGGTCAGTTCTCGGTCGTCGTCGATCGCGCCGAGTTCGTAAAGCGTTTTGTAACCGTCTTCAACGGACGCTCGACTGGGAGGATCGACGAACGGAAAGACGGAAACGTCGCCGAGACGCAACGCTTTGGTCTGCAGGATGACCGACGCCAAGTTGGCGCGTTGGATTTCGGGCGTCGCGTATCGCGGACGTTGCAGGTAGTCGCGTTCGCTATATAAACGGACGCAGACGCCTGGCCCGACGCGGCCGCAGCGCCCCGCGCGTTGGTCGGCGGACGCCTGAGAGATCGGTTCAATCGGCAATCGTTGCGTTTTCGAGCGCGCGGAGTATCGGCTGATGCGCGCCGTGCCCGCGTCGACGACGTAGCGGATTCCCGGAACCGTCAGGGACGATTCCGCGACGTTGGTCGCGATCACGATTTTACGATGCGGGATCTTGCCGAAGATTTTCTGTTGTTCGTCGGACGGCAGTCGCGCGTATAGGGGAAGAATCAACGTTTTACGCGCCGCGTCGTCGCCTGGAATAGCATGACCTTTGAGAAGCTTCGCCGTGTCGAAAATGTCTCGTTCGGTCGGCATGAAGATCAACATGTCTCCTTTGCCGCGCCGCGCGAGTTCGTCGACGGCGTCGACGAGCGTCGCGTCGAACGCGTCCTCGTCGTCAAGGTCGCGCGTTCGGTTTGGCGTCGCGTTTCCTTCTCCGAGCAGTCGCGCTTTTTCGCGCCGCTCTTTGAGTTCGTCGACGGGACGGTAAAGGATCTCGATTGGATAAGTTCTTCCGGAAACCGTTACGATTGGGGCGGGGCCTTCGGGCGTCGCAAAATGTCGCGCGAATCGTTCCGCGTCTATAGTCGCCGAAGTGACGATCAATTTGAGATCATGGCGACGACGCAGGACGCGTTTGAGCATGCCGAGCAGGAAATCGACGTTAAGAGAACGTTCGTGCGCTTCGTCGACGATGATGACTTCGTAACGATTGAAGAACCGATCCGACTGCGATTCCGCAAGCAGGATTCCGTCCGTCATCAATTTGACATACGTCGATTCGGACGTCTCGTCGGTGAAGCGGATTTTGTACCCGACGCCTTGTCCCAACGGGGTATGGAGTTCGTCGGCGACGCGTTGAGCGATCGATCGCGCCGCGATCCGTCGGGGCTGAGTATGTCCGATCATACCCCTTGCTCCTAACCCGAGTTCCAGACACATCTTCGGAAGTTGCGTCGATTTTCCGCTGCCCGTCTCTCCGCAAACGACGACGACCTGATTCTCGTCAATCAGCTTTTTGATTTCGTCTTTACGTTCGACAATCGGCAACTCGGGATCATAGACGATTTTAGGGATTGCCGCGCGTCTTTTTGCGACTTTCTCAATTGAGAGATCGCAATCGAATATCAGTTCCTCGACGCGTTTTTCCCATTTTAATTCCTCCTCGTTTTTAACGTTCGCAACTTCTTGAGATTGTCGCTTCTCGTCTTTTGGTTCTGAAGCGCGTCGTTTTGACAATAAAGCGTCGCGCTCTTGTTGGAGACGACGCAATCGATTGAACAACGAGTCTTTATCGAACAAAAAAACTTGATCCAACTTGCGTCGCGCTTGTCGGATCAACTCGTTGGTCGAAGGGGAAGACGACCGATTTCTCGAACGGCGATTCTTGCCGGAAGACGTCATACGATAATTCCTTGCGAACGTTCGGAATTTAAGAGGAACGGCGATGCGGCGTCAAGCGATTACGCGACAAGTCGTCGAACTTGCGAACGAGCCGCCGCGCCGTTTTATCAGCGTTATTCCCGGATGGCGCCGTCTCCGTAAACGACGTATTTATAGCTGGTAAGCTCGTTGACGCCGCACGGACCGCGGACGTGGAATTTGTCGGTGCTGATGCCGATTTCGGCGCCGAGTCCGAACTGACCGCCGTCGTGGAGCCGCGTGCTCGAATTGACCGTGATCGCGGCGCTGTCGATTTCCGTCGCGAACTTCTTAATGGCGGAAAAGTCGCGCGACACGATCGCTTCGGTGTGTCCGGAGCCGTGTTCGTTGATGTGCTCGATCGCTTCGCCAATCGAGTCGACGACTTTTACGGAGATGATCGCCGCGAGATACTCGGCGTAGTAATCGTCTTCGGTCGCGGGCTTGACGTCGACGTCGGGCGAAAGCGCGCGCGTCGCCGCGTCCCCGCGTATTTCGACGCCCTTGTCCGCAAGCGCTTTGAGCAGGCGCGGAATCGCTTCGCGCGCGACGTTCGAATGAACGACGAGCGATTCGGCGGTGTTGCACGTTCCCAAACGCTGACATTTCGAATTGAGCAGGACCTTTTCGGCGACGTCGAGATTCGCGAACTCGTCGATATAAACGTGGCAGTTGCCCGCGAAATGCTTGATCACCGGCATGCGCGCTTCCCGAGCGACGCGCGTGATGAGCGACGCGCCCCCGCGCGGAATCGCGACGTCGATATACTCCGGCATATGCAGAAATTCGTCGACGGCGTCGCGGTCGGTCGTTTCGAGAAGCTGGGCCGCGTGTTCGGGAATTCCAACTTCGCGCGCCGCGTCCGCCAGGACTTTGCCGAGGACGACGTTCGAATGAAACGCCTCTTTGCCGCCGCGCAAGACGACCGCGTTGCCGCTCTTCACGCAAATGGCCGCCGCGTCGGTCGTTACGTTCGGACGCGATTCGTAGGTGAAGAAGACGACTCCGATTGGCGTTCGAACTTTTTGAATTTCGAGACCGTTCGGACGGATCGTCGAGCCGATCGTCGTTCCAATCGGGTCGGGAAACGCCGCGATTTCTCGAAGCGCTTTGGCCATTTCCGCAAGCGTTTTCTCCGAGAGCGTCAAACGGTCGATCATCGACGCTTTCAAACCCGCGTCTTTGGCGGCTTGAAGATCCTTGGCGTTTTCCGCGAGTATTTCGTCTTTTCGTTCGACGAGTTTGTCGGCGCAGACGTTAAGCCATTCGTTCTTTTTAGCGCCCGAGACGGCGGCAAGCGCGCGCGAGGCTTTTTTCGCCTTTTGCGCGACGTCGAGACAATATTCGTGTAAATTGAATTCAGACATAATGTTGCAAAAAAAGTAAAGTTATTTTAGCGGCAATCTTTGATCTTTAACCAGATCGAAGAGGTACGGGACGAGTATTTTCGTCGCTTTGGCGCGATGACTGATCCGCGCTTTAACTTCCGCGGGAAGCATGCCGAACGTCGTTTCGTAGCCGAGCGGCTGAAACATCGGATCGTACCCGAACCCGCCGGAGCCGAGCTCCTGAAACAGGATATGGCCGGGGCATATTTCCTCCGCCTCGAACACGACTTCGCCTTCGGAATTGGCGAGAACCATGTGGCACGTATAATGCGCGGTCCGTTGGTCGAACGGAACTCCTTCGAGCTTTTCGAGCAGAAGCTGATTGTTGCGCTTGTCGTCGCAACGATTGACGCAGGCAAATCTTGCGGAATAGACGCCGGGCGCGCCGTCGAGGTAGTCGACGCAAATTCCGGAATCTTCCGCAAGGGTCCATTCGCGCAAATGTTTGGCTTGTTCGCGCGCTTTTTTGCGCGCGTTCTGGCCGAACGTCGCGCCGTCTTCCGCGACGTCGATCGCGTCGGGAAATTCGGCGAGCGAGATCATCCGAACGCCGGTCGGCTCGACGAGCTTCGCCATTTCTTTGACTTTGTTCTTATTGCCGGTGGCAAAAACTACGTAAGGTTGTTTAGACATTGAAAACGCCGCGTGTTCCGTGTTGAAAAAGGAGCGCGAACAGCTTCGATCGACCGTTCGCGCGAGAATCGCGTTACTTGCCGAGTTCGTCGGCGAGTTGCGGGAGCTGATAGACGTCGCGGACGACGTCGCGAATCGCTTGCGAATGAACGAGCACCGCGCGCATCTGAACGTCTTCAAAAGCGAAGTTGCCGATGAGCGAGTAGACGTTGCCGTCGAAAATAAGCCCGATGATTTCGCCGTTTGCGTTGACCGCCGGACTGCCCGAGTTTCCGCCGATGATGTCGTTGGTGGAGACGAAGTTCAGAAGCGACTCTTTGGGCGCGCGTCCTTCGGCTTCCGCGTCGCGCCACGACTGAGCGAGATCGTACGGATCTTCGTAGTTGTGTTCGGCGGCGTGGTCGTAAGCGCCTTGCACGTTGGTCGCGTAGGGATATTGGACGCCTTCGTCGTTCGGATAGCCGCACGCTTTTCCGTAGGAAAGACGAAGCGTGAACGTCGCGTCCGGATAGACGTCGGTTCCGTAGACGGCGAACCGCGCCTTGGCGATTTTCGTATATTCTCGGCGTTTGACCTCTTCGATTCTCTTATTGACGTCTCGCAAGTCGGCGCAAATCGGCTCGATCGCGAGCGCGATTTGAATCGCGGGGTCGGTCGACGCTTTGAGCGTGTCAAGACCTCCGTCGAGAAGAGGTTCGACGTACTCTTTGTCGTAGACTTTCGACTCTTTAAGAATCTGCATGGCGCGCGCCTTGGGGGAAAGTCCCGCATAGATCAGATTGAAGTCGTCTTGCTTAATCGTAACGTTTCCAAGCGCGCGTCCTCCTTCAACCGGTCGAGACAGTTCGTAAAGCATGCCGAGCGAATCGCTTAGTTTCATCAGGACGATATCGTCGAACGCCTCGCCGGATCCGCCGAGAAGTTCGTTTTTACGCGCTTGAAGTTCGTCGCCTTTGAAATTGTCTTTGCGTTCTTCTTCCGGTTTGGCCGTTTCGAGAGCGTATCGAACGATCGCGCGCGCTCGCTTGACATGCGAGCAGCCGAAGAACGCTTCGTTCGCTTCGAGAAGATCGTAAGCGACGTAAAGACCGGACCATTCGCCGACGGCTTTGGCGATGTTTTCCCACGGGTCGCCCTGTTCGAAATCGATCGCGCCGCGTTCTTTGGCGAGTTGGCGCAGTTCGTTTTCCGCGTCGATTTTCGGTCGCATCAGGTTGGCGGATTGCAGACCATGCAAAATGCCGCCTCGGTTTTTACGCGAGTTCTGAATTCCGAACAGGTCGGTTCCGATCCGGCGCGCGTTTTCGGCGCTCGTCGACTTGAAGATCGAGTAAGCGTTTTCGCGGCGACGGTATTTGTTCATCATATGCGGATAATAGACGTCGCGCTGATATTCCAGGTCGGCGATCGTGTTGTAACGGTTCGTTCGCGCCGGATGTCCGGACACGAGCGTCAGATCCCCGTCCATCGCGCCCTTTTCGCTCCACTTCAAATAATGTTTCGGACGATAAGGCTGATCGTTTTCGTAGGCGCGGAAGAAGGTGACGTCGAGGTTGTA
>CAMZEO010000164.1 GCA_947305735.1 uncultured Planctomycetales bacterium
GTCGTAGAGAAAAATACACCCGCGATCTACCGGCGCCCATTGGAAGATCAGTTCTAGTATGCGATCAAGCAACCGTTCAACGTCCAAAGTTCGGCTTGCGGCGAGAGTCGCATGATACATGAAGTTTAAATGCGCGCGCGCCTTTTCCAGCCAAGCTGCTTTCACCTCATTATCGGCGGTTTTTTCAAACAGCCGACGACTTTCCTCCTGAGTGAGCGCGTGGAGAACTCTCGATTCGTTTTCTTGCTCCGACTCTTGGAAGACGTCGACCAACGGCTCTTGAGCGCCTACGTCAAGGGATCGAGACGCAAATAGAAGAACTGTTTTTCCTATTAGAATTTGGTCGCCGTTGCCGAGACGACGGGATTGTATTTGTTTTCCGTTTACAAAGAGACCGTTGGAACTTTCCATATCTACGATCGTCCGTCCCAAATCGTTCAGACGTATTTCGGCATGACGGCGCGATGCTTCCGGATCGTGCAAACGAATCTTATTAGACGAGTCCCGACCGATAGTAATTGTGGAGTCGTCAAGCGTGTAACGACGACCTTGATCGTTTCCTTTAATTACAAAAAGCGAGTCCAAAGTCGTCTCCGCTACTGATTCGAGGTGAAAAAAACGACGCTATTAACAGCACATTGAATTTTAATCGAATTCAAAAGTGAAGCGCAACGTCTAGTATGCTGGAATAGTCGAGAAAGAAACGATGATCGCCAAATATCGACTAACGCTGCGCAGATTGTAATTCAAGAACTTAATTATTTGAAGTATTTAATACCTTCTCGCGAACGTAATCGAAGATAATCTAATGCTTGTAGCGGTTGTATTGATTATTCATATTGACGTGCTTTGTGAATTATTTTTTGAATATGAAATGATAAACGTAGTTGTTATTTTGCGACAAGATTAGGGTTTAAATTTGAGTTTTTTGGTTTTCTCTTGAAGCATAGGAGAATTCTGGTAGAATTGCGGTCGAGCTTCTTTGGCAAAAATGGAGTTGAAGGAGTTTACGTCAGATCGTCAAGCGTTTATTGGCGACTCGGCGCATCATTTCGCGACACAATTGCAACGCGCGTAGATAGAACGTAGGGTTTAATTAGGACTGTTGTCCGCGCAAGCGTTATTGGTAATTTCGAAGACGCGATTGTGCGGGACGTCGATTAGGAGTTTTATAATTGTCGCCCATTATTAACTCCATATATAATATTTGCGCGTTCTGGGACGATTTTAAGGAGTAACGATGAAGAAAAGTATGTTTTTATCGGCTTTTTTCGCTGTAATAGCGTTTGTCACTTTGGGGTTTGCTCAAGAAGATCATAGCGATAATCCCGCTTTCCAAAATGGAACGGATTGGCTTGCTAATCCTGTTGAAAATGCGGACGCCGAGGCTGCGACAGAAGCCGATATGAAGGCTTATGAAGAGACGTTGCAGACGAATATCGACGGCGAAACGCTAAAATTCAAAATGATTCCAATTAAGGGCGGCGAATTCACCATGGGAAGCGATAGTGGAGAAAAGGATGAAGCTCCCGCTTTTAAGACTACGGTCGCTCCGTTTTGGATGGAAGAACACGAAGTAACTTGGCAGGAATATTCGCTTTTTGGACTGCTTTATCTTGCTACCGCTCACAAAAACGGAACCGTTAAATCGACGACCGATCGCGATGCTCTGGCAGATGCTCTCGCCGCCCCGACGGCTCCTTATAGCATTGGCACAATCAGTTACGATAAGAGCAATAAAGAAGGATATCCGGCTAGCGGGATGACTCGTTATGCCGCGCAAATGTATTGCAAGTGGCT
Organism: uncultured Planctomycetales bacterium; assembly: GCA_947305735.1. Taxonomy (GTDB): domain Bacteria; phylum Planctomycetota; class Planctomycetia; order Pirellulales; family Thermoguttaceae; genus RUG369. The sequence goes on from CAMZEO010000164.1 coordinate 1,801, forward strand.
TACGGCGACAACTGGTCGTTACTACCGTCTTCCTACCGAGATCGAGTGGGAATACGCTTGCCGTTGCGGAACCGAAACCGCCTATGAATTTGGCGACGACGAGACCGAACTTGGGGATTACGCCTGGTATGTTGCGAACAGTCCTGACGGATACAGCAAAGTTATGACCAAAAAGCCGAATTCTTGGGGCTTGTACGATATGCATGGAAACGTCTGCGAATGGGTCATGGATCAATACGACAAAAAAGCTTATAAGGATTTCGGAAGCGGTAAGATTGAGACGCCTTTTGTTACGCCGAAAAAGCCCTTGTCCGTGTATGGTATGTTCAATGAAATTGCGCGCGGCGGCTCGTGTTTCCATGAAGCCGCCGACTGTCGTAGCGCAAAACGTATCGGTTCTGATAAGAGCTGGAAGGAACACGACCCTCAGTTTCCACAAAGCATTTGGTGGATGACTGAAGCTCCCTACGTTGGATTCCGCGTTGTTCGACCTCTGGTTGTTCCATCTGCGGAAGAAGCGAAACTTTTTGAACCGGATCCGGCTGTCTGGGCGAAATATAAAGATCTTAATCCTCGTTGATTTGAGGTCTCTTTATAATTAAGAGTTTTTTTCTCAAACGTTCCTAATCATGTCGTTCGAGACTATTCGGCATGGTTGATGGTTGCGTTTAGATTGTTGAGATTATGGCGTTTCCGTTAACGGGACGTCTTACCTTCGGGCGCGCTTTCGTTGTGTGAGCGCGTCCTTTTTTGGTTTTTCGACGTTGTCAGTTATTAAGATTAAGCAATAGCGTAAATAGAATGCCCGCTAGGAATATTGCTACGGCATACCCGCCAAACGCGACGGTCCAGAACCATATCGGGACTTCTTTGTACCAATCGCCGAAAGGGTTTCTCGGGTCATTCTGCGGGGTGTTGTTATTATTGAAAACGTCGCGAACGCGTATCGGCGCGTTTCCAGAAGCTCCCGCCGCGTGTTGGAACTTCCCGATTACTGTAGGGACGTCTGATTGGTTGCTTGCGTTTGAACCATTTGCGGAGAAATGAATCGCCTGGTTTGGAGTTTCGTCTGCTCTGAAACTGTTAGCGATTTTCCGCGAAATGGGATTCGGCTGTTCCGAGGTTCGTTCATATTGCGATAAATTGATTATTTGCGCCGATTGATTGTTTGCAACGTTAGATTCCTCAGACGGGCTTTGTGGATTCGCGCCTGCTAATTTAATTTTTGTTGTGTCGGCAATTTCGCTCAACGCTAATTCCAAAGGATCGAGAGATTCTTCCAACGAGGTCTTTTGGGAAAGCATAAGGTCGGCGCTTTGAGGAAGAATCTTGCCGCTATGAGACGCCTTGAGACGCGACATTGACGTTCCGCTTTCAGCGGAATCATAAAGATCGACGGAATCCTCGCTCTTTTTGGAAACAAGTCCGTTGAGTTCGTCGTCGGACACGCGAAAAGAGGAGGCGAATCGTTCCGATCCGATTTCAGTGGCTCTTTCATTAGCCGCCAGAAAATTCTGTTCCACATTGATCTGCTGAAGACTTTCAATGTCTTCGTCAGTTTGGGCGGCGAAGTCTCCCGGTTGGGCGAATCCGTGTCGAACAAGCCATCGCTTCATCAGTTCTGCTACTTGTTCCGCCGACTGGATTCGATTTTCGGGTTTTTTGGCCATCATATTGGAACATATTTCGACAAGATCAACAGGCGCGTCCGGGCGTTCGTTAAAAATGCTTGACGGTTCTTTCCGTTGATGAGCCAAGAGTCGTTGCGAAATAGAACCAAACGGGAAGGGCGGTTTTCCAACCAGACAGAAATAGAGGGTGGCGCCAAGACCGTAAATATCCGCGCGCGCGTCAACATTATGACTGTCCAAAGCTTGTTCCGGCGCGAGATAATCAGCGGTTCCCAGAATTTTATCTTCGTCAAACGTTGTTCCTTGAAGCGAGAACGAACCCTCGTCAAGCAACGCCAGCCCCAAATCGAGGATTTTAACGAAACCTTTCTCGTCGACAACGATATTGTCAGGCTTTACGTCTCTATGAACAATGCCGCACCGATGCGCGTCGGCGAGCCCCAAGGCGGCCTGACGGATGTAGTTTGCGGCGTCTTCATAGTCCAAAGGTCCCTCTTTTTCAACGAGTTGGCGTAAGTTTTGCCCCTCAAAATACTCCATTACTATATAATGGACGTCTTCAAAACGATCGACGTCGTACGCGCGGACGACATGTTGAGAGTCCAACGACGCAATCGCTTGCGCTTCTCTTGCAAAACGATCCAAATAAGTAGGATTAAGTCTGCGTTTGGGAAGAACTTTAATGGCTACGCGGCGCTTCATGACAGTGTGTTCGCCGAGATACACGGAACTCATTCCACCCGATCCAAGATGCCCTAAAATCCTATATTGACGTAGATAGAATCCTTTGTATTTCCGTTTCATCAACTGCCGAACGTGCCACGTTGTGAGCAGGTTGCGCCTCACGTATTCAGAAGCCAAATGACCGGCGTCGCAGAATTCGTTTGGAGCGTCGCGTTTGATTTCCGCTAAAGTCTCGTCGTATATCTTGTCTTCAAGAAGACCGCTGCGCTTCAAAAGATCAAGGAATTCATCAGTCGTTATCGTTGACATAGGAAAAACGCGGTTTCAAACAAGGGATTAGTGAAACGAGGAGTTAAAACTTAAACCTCTTCGTTCCATTATAGTACAATCTTCGTAGACTATCAAACGGTTTTAAAGGTTTTAAAAAAGTAGTTCTTGAACGAAAAGAGTCGGTAAATAACAATTATTGGCGAACACAATCCAGCCATCCCGCGCGACGAATATACTCGACTCCATCCTCTTTTGTACAAAAATAGTCGTCAAGTTGGGCTTCAAACGCCTGTTTAAGGATTTTACCCATCTGAGGTCCTGGTTTTACGCCAAGGGGAATAAGGTCGCGTCCATTGACAAGAGGGCGCGGCGCCGATTCTTTAAGTTGAATACGCTCGGCTGCTTCCAACCAGAAATCTGTTTGAAATTTGATTTTTTCCGCAATTGGTTTTCCCGACAATGCCCCTAAGTCGATTTCTTTGCAAAGATGACGTTCAGGCGAGCCGCAACCCATCGCGTCCGCTTGTCGAAGCAACGCCCACAGCTTAATATTAGCCGGCGCGAGACGATTAGCGAGACGTTGAATGACGCGGACGCTTGGGGCTTCAATATCGGTCATATGTTCGCTGACAAGCTTCTCAATTGTTTGTGAAACTTGAGTCGGCGCTTTCATCTTTTCAAAGAACGCTCTCGCAATAGAAGCCCCAAGTTTATCATGCTTAAAAGAACGAAGAACGCCGTGTTCGTCAAGTTGCGTCGTAGCCGGTTTTCCGACGTCGTGAGTCAAAGAAGCAAACATCACGTAGAGTTTTTCTTCGTCTGTGAGACTTGGCTTGAATTCGCGCGTGATTCTTGCAGCCTGAGCGCATACGGCTAACGTGTGATTCCAAACGTCGCCCTCCGGATGCCAGTCCGGATTTTGTGGACAATTGATCAACGCGGATAATTCGGGAAAAGCGGTAATCCAACCGCAATCATAAAGAAAATTCAAACCAATATCAGGGTATTTTCCTTTAATCGCCCATTTTTTCCATTCTTCATAAACGCGTTCTTCTGAAAGGGTTGGGTATTCGGATAAAACCTCTCGACAGTATTGCAATGTTTGAGAATCTGTTGAGAATCCGAATCGAGCCGAGAACTGCATTCCACGCAATACGCGAAGGGGATCGTCTTTGAAAGCGGGGCTAGTTGCTTTCAGAATTTTTCGTTTGAGATCGCCGATACCGTCATAAGGATCGCAGAAAGAACCGTCTCGACGCATTCCGATAGCGTTAATTGTGAAATCTCGCCTCGCGAAAGCTTCTTGAGGTGCTATATTTGACACAGATTCAACGTTGAATCCTTTGTGGCCCACCCCGTTTTTGGTCTCGCGTCTAGGCAGCGCGACGTCTACGTCATGACCGACTTTAAGAACGCCAAAAGACCGACCTACGACGTCAACCCTGAAAAAAGGACTAAGTATTTGTCGTATTTGGGAATAGCTGAGTCCATAGACTTCAATATCATAATCTTTGGAACGAATGTTTAGAAGAGCGTCTCGAACGAAACCCCCGACAAGAAGAACGTCGGTCGCTCCGTTTTGTTCTAAAAGATCGATAATTCTGAGAACATGTTGCGGGACGTGAAACGCCATATTAAAACTCTGACGAATACCCAAAGAAACACGCGCGTTCTATGAGAGAAAGCGCCAAGGATTGTTTGATCGAACTCACGATGACGCCTACTGCCGCGTCTTTAGTCGCATTATACTCTTTCCTTAACTTTTGGCAACAAAATTTAACGACCTTGATAGGCGCGACGAAAGGACTTTTTTCTTCTTTACAGTTTTTTTACGAAAAAACTTGAATTCTGCTGTCAAGTTAGGTATCTTTTGAATAATCGTAACGAGAACGGCGGCTATTTTTTTATGATAACGTCGGCGTTTTTGGGAACAAGCTGTTGTCGAATTGTAACGCTTTGGAGAGGTTGTTCGAATGATGAAAACTTTGAATATTGGTATGTTGGGAACTGGTTTTATGGGACGAACGCATTCCAATGCGTTTAATCAAGTTGGGCATTTCTTCGAGATTCCCTATAAGCCGGTTTTAAAATGTTGTTACAGCCGAAGTCCAGAGAACGCTAAAAAGTTTCAAACGACGTGGGGGTATGAATCGATCGAAACCGATTGGAGGAAGATTATCGAAAACGACGATATCGACGTCGTTGATGTAGTCACTCCGAACCACCTGCACAGGGATATGGTGATTGCGGCCGCCGAGGCGGGGAAGGCTATTATTTGCGAAAAGCCTCTCGCAATGAATTCGGTGGAAGCCGCTGAAATGGTTGCCGCTGTGGAAAAGGCGGGGGTTTCTTCAGTCGTATCCTTTTGTTATCGACGCAATCCCTCCGTCGCGCTTTTCAAACAACTTGTCGACGAAAACAGAATTGGACGCCCGTTCCATTATCGAGCGACGTATAATCAAGATTATACGATCAGCGAGAAGGTGCCTGTCGGCGGCGCTTCTTTGTGGCGGCTCGACGCAAAAGTAGCCGGTAGCGGAGTTACGGGCGATTTACTTGCGCACTCGATTGATACGGCCGAATGGTTAAACGGTCCGATTAAAAAAGTTTGCGCGCACACGGAAATCTTTATTAAGGAACGTAAAAATATAGAAACGGGAGAGACCACCCCAATCACGATTGACGACGCGTGTATGTTCTTGGCCGTCTTTAAAAACGGTTCGATTGGAACGTTTGAAAGCACGCGTTACGCTCGAGGTCGTAAGAACTTTAACACAATGGAAATGAACGGTTCAAACGGCGCTTGTTATTTCAATTTGGAAGAACCGGAATATTTGCAATTTTTCCGTTACGGCGATCCTCAATCGGGTCAGAAAGTAGAAGAAGACCATCTGACCGGTTGGCAAAAGATTTTGGTCACCAACAAGGAGCATCCTTATATGGATCACTATTGGGTTCCCGGAACTGTTATTGGTTATGAACATTATTTCATCAATCAGCTTGCAGATTTCTTGATTCAAATGTCCGGCGGAACTCCTGTGTATCCCGTTCCGACTATCGCGGACGCCGCGCGAACTCAAAAGGTTTGCGACGCCGTTATTCAAAGCGCGAAAGAAGAACGTTGGATTGTAATTGATTGAGCCTATTGATAGGATTTGAGTTTTTTATTAGTTAGAAGATTAACGCCAGTTTTGTTCAGACTTTGAACAGACCTGGCGTTTTTTATGGAAAGCAATTCCCCTCATACTTTTCACAATTCTTTCCACAATAAGCGATCAATGCTCATTAAGCTGTTTTGGTAGGATATGACTTGTTTAAATAGTGCAACGCGGTTGCCTCTTATTTTTTCATTATTTTCTTTTTGTCGCGCCAAATCGGTTTGTTTTTAGGTATAATGAACATATGGGGAGTGAATTCGTTAGAACGTGTTCTTCTTGCGAAGATTGACGAGTTTATTAAAAGAGGATTTCTATGGGAATTCGATTTTTTTGTCCAAACGGGCACAGCCTAAACGTTCGTTCCGAGTTGGCGGGGGAAATCGGTTTTTGTCCGTATTGCCAAGTTCGAATGCTCATTCCTACCGAGAGTATGCGCCAATCGGGCGAACGGTTTGTTGAAGGCGTCAGTAAGACGGCGGAAGCGCGTCCGAAAAAAGGTTCGGAAAGCTTGGGGCGAGAGGGAACCCCGCGCGCTTGTGCAACTGTAGATGGACAAAGGATTGACAACGTCAACGGTTCAAGGATGGATTTGCCAGTCGCAGCTTCTGTCGATTCGCCTGTCGGTGAAATCATCCGTCAAGTAGCTTCCGCAGGCGTTGCGGGAAGGGGAGGGACTTCGAGAGAAGAAACAAACGATTCTTCCGAAGTTGTCGTTAACGACGCAAACGCCCTATGGATGGTCAGCGTTCGCGGGCAAGAATATGGTCCCGCTACGATTGAAATAATTCAGTCTTGGATTAATCAACGCAGAATTGCTCCTAAGACTCTGGTGTGGCGGCAGGGTTGGAAGTCGTGGAAAGAAGCGCAAGACGTTTTTTCCGAGATGAAGAACTTTTCTGAGAGCCAGATTTCTACGAGCGCTGAATTACGCGGGAATAACGGACAGCGCGGTAGCGGGCAATCGGAAGAAACGAACGAGGAGCGTAAAGAACGTTTAATGCGTCGCAAGAAAAAAGCGTTGACCACAACTGTTGTTATATGTAGTTTAATCGCTCTATGTCTAGTTTTGTTGGTCGCTTTGATATTGATTCTTTTTAAACAAAGCTAATTGAGCGCGCGCGAAAGAAATTGCTCCTGTTTTTGGGGTTTTGGGAGGATTTTATTATTTTCCTCTTGCGATTTTTCACATTGGCGCTAACATTAGTCGGCGCCTGTGGAGCGCGTTTTAACCAAACGAAGCGGGTATGGTGGAATTGGAAGACACGTCAGATTTAGGTTCTGATGGGCAAGCGCCCGTGGAGGTTCGAGTCCTCTTACCCGCATTTTAGGTTTGTTTGTTGTCCTTGCATAAGCGTGACGGCGACGCGGTTTTGAGGGCGCGTCGTCTGCCTTATGGTTGACTCTTGGTCGAGGGATGCAATTATTACATAGTTGGTATCCTACGGTATTTTGCGCGTCGATTGGTTCCGTATTTAGGATCTTCGGTTCTCTTCATTTCTTCATACGACGAGAAATCTCCTTCAAACCAACGTGTTTTGCCGTTTCCCTCAAAGACCAAAAGGTGAGTGCAGATTCGATCAAGGAAAAATCGGTCGTGACTTACGACAATTGCGCAGCCAGGAAATTCGATGATTGCCTGTTCGAGAACGCGCATCGTGGATACGTCCAAATCGTTAGTTGGTTCGTCAAGCAGCAGCAGATTGCCGCCGCGTTTTAGCAATTTGGCGAGATGAATTCTGT
>CAMZEO010000165.1 GCA_947305735.1 uncultured Planctomycetales bacterium
CGGGCGAAAATAGACTTTCAATATCTATTGGAACGGAACGCAAGGATATCGTTTTGAACTATGTTAAAAGCGTGAATCCATATTTTGTTCGCTTGGTCTATTTTGTCGATTCCTCCGGCGACCTCTCATTTGAGCGACCGCCAGTTTGTGAGAATGTGCGTTCCGGCTCTTTTGACCAAAAAATCCGAACAGGCGCGTTGCTTTGGCAAACGCTTACAGCCGAATGTTTTAACAACGAGAAGTTAGGACGCCGAACATTTTCGTTAGAATTTGACGAAAATAATTTTGTCGTGGTTTGGGTGCAACGTGGAAAGAAAACTGCCGACGAGTATCTTGCTTTGTCTGAAGAAGAAAGATTCAAACAGATCTATCAAGAAATACTTTCAGGAGACCTTGGGACATTGTTTGCCCGATATTTGGTCATAGTAGCTTTTTCACATCATAATTCGAAAACAAACGAACTCCTTGGGAAGACAGCGTTGGGCGGTGGAAGCGTTGGCATGCTCGACTCCTCGACGTTGTTTTCATGGCCGGATTCGTTAGAAGTTGTTGAGTCGTTTCTTACCGACTCGGCGTCTATTTCGAGGATATATTGGCGGGATTCCGCCTATCGAGACGCGCGTTGGGCTTTGACTTCCTCGTCTTTGGGCGCGGGGTTACACGAACTTGGACATGCGTTTGGTTTAAATCATTCCGACGATCCAAACGATTTTATGAGTCGCGGGTTTGACAAGTTTAATCGAGCTTTTACAACTTTTGAACCGTCGATTCCCGATGGTAAAAAAGTGTTTTTTTCACCGGACGATCAAGCAAAATGGGGAAAGGAAAGCGTCGGGAAACTCGTCAATTCTCCCTGGATTGGGAAATAGCGCGTTTTGACGTTTGGGGTTTGTTTTTTCATTTGATTTTTCGTTAAGAGCGTTATTTTGACAGATTTTTTTGATTTAGATTTGTCGATTTTCGGCGAGAGTCTTTCGCGAGGAAGCGGTATCCTCGATTTGATGAACGACTTGGGCGAAGCGGTTTCGTTTCGTCGAGATATGCTAATGCTTGGAGGGGGCAATCCCGCTATCATTCCCGAGATACAAGCACTATGGAGAGAAAGCGCAAAGGCGTTTCTCGCCGATCAAACTGCTTTTGATAAGTCTCTTGCTTCTTACGACCCTCCGCAAGGCGATCCCAGTTTTTTAAATGCGTTTGCAAAGATGTTTTGCGATCGTTTCGATATTTCAATTAACTCTAATAATATCGCGGTCGTTAGCGGAGCGCAACTAGGCGCGTTTTGCTTGTTGAATTTGTTGGGTGGAAAAACATCCGATGGTCGTCGAAAAAAGATTCTCATTCCGGCGTCGCCTGAATACGTAGGGTATGCCGATATGGGCGTCGAACCAGATATGTTTGTCGCCTGTCCTGCGAAAATCACTTATCCAGACCCCAACGATTCCTCGACGTTTAAGTACGCCGTTGATTTCGATATGGTCGAACAAGTCGTTGCTAAAGAAGACGTTGGTGCCATTCTTATTAGCAGACCGACAAATCCAAGTGGAAATGTGTTGACGCGAGATGAATTAACAAGGCTTGAAGAATTTGCGGAAAGAATTGGCGCTTGGTTTATTATCGACAACGCCTATGGAGGACCTTTCCCAGGAATCCTAGAGGATCCTGCAGAGATAGACTCTATTTTTTGGGGTAAAAAAACGATTTTATCGTTTAGTCTTTCTAAAATTGGACTTCCAGGATTAAGAACCGGTATTCTTGTCGCTCCGCCGGAGATTATAGAACGAGTCTCCGCAATTACTGCAATTGTCGGTTTGGCAAATAATTCTATCGGTCAGCGCATTACCAAACCTTTGTTTGAATCAGGCGAAATTCTTGACGCTTGCCGAAGTATTGTATATCCATATTATCGTAAACGTAGAGCGGAAGCTGTCAGGCTTTTGCGAGATTCACTACGACGCGCCGGCGTTGAAGCAAAACTGCATAAAAGCGAGGGGGCTTTTTTTCTTTGGATGTGGATTCCCGCATTGAAAGCGGGTTCGACGACGCTTTATCAGAAACTCAAGGAACAACGAGTTTTCGTAATTCCCGGAGACAATTTCTTCTATGGACTTGATCACGTTTCGGAATCGAAAATGGATCCTACTTTTGACTCCTCGCGATCCCAAATGTTAAGGATTAGCTTTTCCGCACCCGAGGATATCGTAGACAAAGGATTTCGCATTATTGCCGAAACGATTGCAAAGCTTTTGGACTCTACGAAAGATAATATAAACAAAATAGGTAACGTTTAACAATTTTTTGTATTTTTCATATGTTTAGTCTTCAGTGAATTGTCGATGCCTTGTATAATATCGATAGTTTTTAGTCGACGAACGACGTTTTAAAAGAATCGTTATAGCATATATAAGGATATGGAACTCACTGACCAAAAAGAAAACGCCGAGAATAGAGCGCCCCGTAATATTGCCGTGATTGGCGCGAGCGGTAGTATTGGCTTGAACGCTCTTGACGTGATTGCTTCTTCGCGTGGTCGGTTACGCGCGGGCGTGTTAACAGTCAATCGTTCCGTGAGCAAATTGGTTGAATTGGCAAGGCGGTTCAAACCAGACGTAATCGTTGTAGCTGATTCTGCTGTTGATCGTTCTCCATTGACCGACGTTCCGATCGGAACTGACGTCTTGTTCGGTTCCGATTCTATAGACGAGGTCGTTCGTCGTCCAGATATTGACATAGTCCTTTTGTCGATTGTTGGAGTCGCTGGATTACGCGTGGCTTGGAATGCTATTGACGCGGGACAAACACTTGCTCTTGCCAACAAAGAAGCTCTTGTCGCCGGCGGTTCACTCCTGATGGATCTCCTTGAGGATAGAGGAGGAAAACTATATCCCGTCGATAGCGAACACAGCGCCATTTTTCAATGTTTGCTGTCGCGCCGACGCGCGGGGACGACTCCTTGTATTGTCGGTCGAGACGTGGAACGTTTGATATTAACGGCAAGCGGAGGTCCTTTCCGAACCTGGAGTTTAGCGCAACTTAAAAACGTTACCGTTAAAGACGCTCTTAAGCACCCCACTTGGAATATGGGCTCAAAAATCACAATCGATTCGGCGTCGATGATGAACAAAGCTTTGGAGATTGTAGAAGCGCGTTGGTTGTTTGGGCTGGATTCTGAAAGGATACAAGTGGCGATTCACCCTCAGTCGCTCATTCATTCGATGGTTGAGTTTGTCGACGGCGCCGTGCTTGCGCAACTAAGTCCGCCTGACATGCGTTTGCCCATTCAGTTTGCTCTGGACGAAACAGCGCGTTTACCGGGTTCAGCGCGCAAATTTGATTGGAAGCAAGCGTTTTCACTTGATTTGTATCCTCCGGATTTCGAACGTTTTCCCGCTCTGGAACTTGGTTTTGAAGTCGCGAAAAACGGGGGATCTTCCGGCGTCGTTCTCAATGCTGCAAACGAAGTTGCAGTCGAAGCATTTTTGAATAATCGCTTGATTCGCACGACTTTGAAAGAACTCCCGCCTTATCCCGCATTTTTGAACTAGACGCGTGGGCTCGGAAGGAAACTGAAAAATGGATATCTCGTTAATGAATGTTTTAGGCGTTGCTGAAAACGCTTCCATTTGGGCTAATATTGGTTCTGTTGCGCTACGGGTTTTAATTGTTTTGCTCGGCGTTAATATGCTCGTAATCGTGCATGAATGGGGACATTTTATCGTTGCGCGGATGTGCGGAGTCAGATGCGATAAATTTTATATTTGGTTTGACGCTTATGGATTTAAATTCTTCAGTTTCAAACACGGCGAAACGGAATATGGACTTGGTTGGCTTCCGCTTGGCGGATACGTCAAGATGTTTGGTCAAGAAGACAATCCAAGCGGTATTCAAGCTGAGATTGACCGCGCCAAGACGCAACGTTCTGAAAAAGATTCCGAATTGTCGGATGAAGAAAAAAAGTCAGAAGACGAGAAAATCGCTTCCCTGGAAAAGCAGTTGTACGCTCCTGACAGTTATTTGTCAAAAAACGTTTTTCAACGTATGGCTATTATTTCTGCCGGGGTATTTATGAATATTGTTTTTGCCATAGTTTGCGCGACAGGCGCGGCTTTGATTGGCACTCCTGAGACGTCTGCAAAAATTGGATATGTTGCGCCTGGTTCTCCGGCTTGGCTTGCCGGACTCCAAGACGGCGATCAGATTGTTAAGATTAACGAGGACAAAAACCCGATTTTTTCGTCTATTCTTGTCGCATGTATGGACGGAAAAGAAATTAATTTTGACGTCATAAAAGCCGGAACGTCCGAGCCTGTTTCTATTCCGATTACTCCGCGTGTCGACAAGGGAGCCTTGACCCCCAAGATTGGAATTGGTCCCGCTCCCTCGCTGGATTTAGCGGAAACAAGATCGAATCGTCCTTTTTTCCTTTCTTTTGACAAAGACGAAGCAAATAAAACAATAGAAAAGCTTGGTTCCTTAAAAGGCGGTGAACGACTCGTGAAAATGAACGGCGTCGACGTAGCTTCAGTTGCGGACTATTCACGTTTGTCGGCCTTATTTATTGATCAGCCAATAGAATATGTTTTTGCGCCGACCAACGCGCAACGCGGAGGCGAGCGTTTTATTGACAGATCTAAAGATTTTATTTCCGTTACGCTTGATCCCGCGCGCGCGCCTTGCGTGGGAGTTAGACTCACCATGGGAGAAATAACGCAAATTCGACCTGGTTCCGTTGCGGAAAAATGTGGCTTAATTGCGCGTGAATGCGATGAAGACGGGTTAGTTACGCAGCATGGAGACGTTATTCTTGACGTTGACAACGAACCCGTTTTAGACCCGTTGGCTTTTCCTTTTCAAATCTTTCGCATGATCGGAAAACGAACGTTCAATATGGAAAACTCCGGTGAAACTTCGACCGCTGGTTTGCGTTCTGTTGTTTTAACGGTGAATCGTGAAGGTAAACGAATCGACATTCCTGTATCTTTGCCGACAGCTGCTCCTTATTCCGGTTCGGCGTCCAGTCGCGGCGCGGTTGCTTGCGACGCTTTGGGAATTGTTTACGAAATTCTTCCCGTTGTTTCTGGAACTGACGGAACAGTTTCGTTTGAAGACGGCAATCCTATCGGAGGGAAAATTATCGGAATTGAGGCTAAAGTTCCGAATCCTGGCAAATCGGCGCCAGACGAAACGAAAGAAGTTTTCAAATCAATTACGGGTAAAAAAGTATCCGACGTTCCTCTCGACGAATTGACGGAAGTTAGTTCGCCGATCAAAAACAAGGGAAAAACATCTTCTGAGGAGGCTCAGGAAGTTTTAAATTGGTTTTCCGACGTTCTTCCTTACTTGCCGGACGGAATGCCGGTCGTTATTGACGTGGAAAAACCCGACGGTTCCTCCGTAAAAATTCAATCAAAAGTTAAACGTTCAGAGGACGTCTTCGTTGCTTCAAGGGGGTTCTACTTTAGCGTTGACGCGGTTTTTCAAAGAGCCGACAATATTTGCGACGCTTTGGATTTTGGATGGCACAAAACGTGGGAATCAGCCGCTCAAGTTTTTGTCTTTTTAAAGAACGTAGGTAAGAATGTTTCTGCAAAAGCTCTAGGAGGACCGGGCATGATCGTTGGCACCGCCTATGCTGCCGCAGGTAGAAACGACGGAGTTTTTTTGTTGTTCCTGTGTCTTATTAGCGCCAATCTGGCGGTTGTTAACTTTTTACCGATTCCAGTATTAGATGGCGGGCACATGGTGTTCCTTCTTTACGAAGCGATTACGAGAAAGAAACCTATTGAGAAAATTCAAATCGGGCTTAGTTGGATTGGTTTCGCATTAATTTTGGCGTTAATGTTTTGGGTTATTTTCCTCGACGTTGTTCGATATTGTTTTTGATGTGGAGTTCGTGAAGTTTTTTCAAGCTGACAGTCAAAAACGCTTTAATAAGCTAGGGGCTTGATTAGGATACCTCCCAATCGTTCGAGGATAGAGATGAGTTCGACGTCTTCAAATAACCGTTTGAGCTCTTGGCAAGAGTTTGAAGAAAGATTTTGCGCGAGCAAGTGGATTGAGGTAACTCTTGGTCTTTTGGACCGCTTGCTTGCGCGTTTTTTGTGGTTTTGTTTTACGGCCGTCGTTATTTTGGGATGTTCGGTTAGCCTTAATTTAAAGGCTGTTCCTTGTTTTGCAATCTTCTTTTCTTTTCTATCTTTGTTCGCGCATTTTGTTCATGAGATTGCTTCCGTCTTGAGAGAGTACCCATACTGGAGGTCAGTAGACCTCAAAAGAAAAGATCGTCGAATTGTTTCAGAACCTATTTTGGCGAGTTGCGTCGTGTTTTTTCTGTTAACGTTTCGTTCTTCGTGTGTTTTAACGACGCTTTACATTCTCGGATTTGTGTTTATTTATGATTATTTAGTCGCGTCGCGCGCATCCTCATACGCTGAAAGCGTTTTTCGGCTTTTTATAGAAAAACTAATGCTTCCTCCTTCTGTTGAAGAAAAAGTTGAACTTGGAACGTCTTCTAAAGTACTCGAGACCAAAACGGACGAGAGTATTTTTTCACCTTATTACGACTGGGATTCCCATTGTCCCTCTGATTCTTTTTTCTTGGACAACGAAGAATCTGAAGACGTTGTTTTATCGATTCAGCGACGTTCATTAACAAAGGATGGAAATATCAACATTTCTGGACTCGTTCGCATGGAAATTGAATCAGGGCTAGAAAATGCGGTAGCGTGGATTTCTTTTTGCCCGTCCTTTGAACGGACTCCCAAATTTGAATTCGAACAAATAGGAGACGACGACGTCGTTGTCGAAGTTTCTTTTGTTCAACCTTATGGAACGAGATTAGAAGCGCGAAGACGCCATGGAAGCGTTGTTGTAGACGAAAAGGCGATCGTAACAGTTGAGTTCTTTGCGTCGTCGTCCACGAGTAACAGATGACGCGTTAAACGACTAAAAAGTCGTCGTCATAGCGTCGACCTTTTAGTCGTTTAACGCGTCAATGTTGCCAAGAAGAAGCGTCTAACGATTGATTAGCTTCAAAGATTGTCAGGAGAGTCAATCTCCGTCTCGATCTGTTCTGAACTTGCTTCCTGCCGAGAGATTTCGGCGTTGGGAGATTCAGAAGCCTGTTCGGCAGGCGTCGCTTCGTCGCCGTTTTCAGGTTGAGTTTCAGATTCTGGAACGATCAGACCGGGACGAACAACTCGGAAGTTTTTGTTTTGTTGCGGAGCGCCAAAAACAAATCCCTTCTGAGTCTGGGACGGACGTTCTTCAATTTCCAATTCAACTTTTTCCAAATCACCTTTGCGATAATATTCAACTGAAATTTTATTAGCGCCCGTCTTGTCAATTATCTTTGTTACTTCTAACGGATTCGCGACAATCTCGTCACCTATCTTGTAAATGACGTCGTAACGTTTGAGACCGGCTTTTGCGGCTGGCGATTCGGGAGCGACATATTGGATCCAAACGCCTTGATTTTCGTCAATCGGAAGTTGAGCGGTCAAGAAATCCGGAACCGATTGGATTGTCGCGCCAATCCAGTATTTACTCGGCGTTTGTCCATTGTTTTGGAAACTTGGAGCCGCGTTGAATTGTTGCTGAGGAACCCCTTGAAACATAGCGTTGGGATCTCCGAGCTGCTGACGAAGGGCGTCAAACTGCGCTCGCATACGTTCTTGTTGCTCGCGCATTTGTTCTTCCATTTGACGGATTGCCTCAAACGGATTAGAAGGCGCGGCGCCGAATACGTCGTTTTCGTCTTCCGAGGAGAACAAACCTCCGTTGGCAATCTGACCATTAGGCAACCGAATCGTCGCCGAAAAACCGTTTTGGGCGTCGTCCGCATCCAAAGTTTTTTCTTCCTCTTCAACAAGTTGACCATTTTGCCAAACTTTACGAGATTGAGTCACTTTTCCGTCAGGATTCGTTTTACTCTCAACAATAACAGAATAGGAACTAGAGTTGCCGTTAGGAGCGGTTACAACCGACTGAGATTGATTGGTTTCTTCTGCGGCAACCTGAGGGTTCGCGGGAGTTTTAAGTTGTTTCGTTTGGGCTAGCGTAATGCCGCCGCATACAAGACAGACGCCGATCGCGCCGAGGGTGAAATACGCAAATTTCTTCTGAATAGGTTTCAACATGGTAAAATCCTTTCTGGAATCAAACTCCTAAAGAGTTGTCTTTTAATCAATAACTTTATTGTTAAGCGCAGACTATGAAGTTACCAAATATGTTGATCGACATACTTTACGTCATAGGCGTCAATGGGAAGGATTAGCACGCGTCCGTCTCCGAGAGAAAAGCGGTATTCGTCGCGTCGTTTCTCTATTCGCGTACCTTCCTGGTTAAGAGCTCCAACGATTTCTTCGGGAAGCCCAAGACCGGTTTGTCGGAAAAATTCGGGATCATAACGCTCCCCTTCGACGCACGACGCCGACACGTTTGTCAATCCATGTTGAGGACAGTTAAGCGTTACAGTCCTGATTTCGTGATCGAGCGCTTTATTGCGAGGAGTGAACGAACCAAACGTCGTTTGATCAAGTTGGTCGCTATTGCTTTCAGCAATCGAAAAGTCGGAATTCACGCGCTTCTCGCGGGAATCGAGATTCCGCGTACCGATCGAATTCTGATCGGAGTCGTTAGAGTAATTGGCGGACTCCGCTTTGGAATCAAACGCGCGCGCGCCGCTTGGAATTGACGCCATTCCGCTTCCAAAGCCCGCGTCAACCCCTGCGGGGCTTTGATTCGCTACTTCCAGCGACGCCACGCTCGAATCGAATTCGTCCGCCTCGTATGATTCTGACGAAACGATAGACATTTGTTTGGAGGTTTTTGAGTAATCCAACGCAAATGCGTCGGCACTGTTAGAATCATGTTCGTCATCAAAAGAGCCTCCGTTCTCAGACAAGGAAAAGACGTCTTTGTTAGCCGGTTCAAGCAGAGGTTCCGCAAACGCTATTTCCGCAGGTCTTGACGAAAGTTTTCTAGACGACGGCGCAACATTATCGTTCTTAAAAACGCCCGCCGCGCAGACGACAAGAGCGGCGGCGGATATTGCGTAGGCAAACCAGGCGTCTTTCCGATTGCCGCCTCGTTTTTCAGGTCGAGCAATCGCGGATGCGTTCAGGTTGGAAGCTTCCGCCGCTCTGGTAAGAGGCGTGTCGACTTCTAACGAGGACTTTTCGCGAAACGCCGTTCTAAAAGACTGGTTTTCTAAAAAGGCCAGAGCGCACAAGCGCCAACCTTCCGGAATTTCGTCAAGTCGAGCAAGAACAAAGTCTCGATC
>CAMZEO010000166.1 GCA_947305735.1 uncultured Planctomycetales bacterium
GGTGTGGAATCCGATTACGCGCTTCCAAAAGAAGTCGGCGGTTGGGAAGGCTTTAAGTTCCCCGTTTCCCGCGAGTTCGAAGCGACGCGCCAAGCCGACCATTTTGGGAATTTGCGTGTTGGCGTGTCGATTTTGAAGTTCGTCGCGTCCTTCGCCGAGCGGTTTAATCACGGCAAGATCGTAAAAACGGTCGCCCTCTTTGAGATATTTTTCGTCTCCGGTGGCGGCGTAAAGGGAGTAGAACGCGTCGTTTGTCCCGCCGTATTCGCACAGGAGCATTTTTTGCATCTGCTCGAACGTGAGATTTTTCGTAACGTCGATCGTCCAGTCGCCGAGTTTTTTGGCGACTTCGAGCGCCTGTTGACAATCGCAATAATGATAAGCGTCAAGAAGACCGGCGCTGATTTTATGGAGCGCGTACCACGGAACCCACAGACCGTTTAGATCGAATCCCTGGGTTCTGATATCGCCTCGAGCGACTTCTTCAAAGACCTTAAAATAATTGGGATCGCCCGCCAGGATTCCGGAACCCGCCGCGTCCTGACACTGCGCTAGTTCGGACGCGATATATTCCGCTCGTTCTTTGAATCGTTCGTCGCCGGTTGAGGCGTAAGATTTCGACACGGCGGAAAGATAATGCCCCAGGGAGTGCCCGGCGATCGTTTGCGCTTCCCAACCTTCGTAATTTTTCGCGCGCGGATTCAGACCGGCGTTTTCGCGTAATCGCGCGATTAAACGGTCGGGTTCGACGCTTAACAGATACTTGGAATTTTTGTCCTGAGCGTCTTTAAACGGACTTGGCAAGAGTCTAACTTGCGAAAGCTCAAAGGGTTCGACGCTTCGTTTGGTCGAGACGACGTCGTCGGTTGCGAAAGCGGGGAGAGCGAACGAAACGACGAGCCCAAAACAGAGCGCCGACGTCAATCGGCGCAAAAGAAACGTTAGCATGTTTTCTCCTTGCGTTACTGAGCGTCGATCGACGCGGAAATTCTGTAATAATCGAAGTCTGCCGATCCGCCGGACCGACTTGTCGCATAGTTGAAGAGTCCGAAACGATATCCCATGAAATGGGGCAGCGTATAGAGCATATGAAGGGGCGGACCAATACGGTTCCATTGTTTACCGTCGATACTCCAATAGAAGCGCGCGTCGTCTTTTCGGTTCGTGAAATCGCAATCGACTTTTAAGAAGACGGTTGAAACGTCGTCGGCAAGCGGAATAGCGTCGTTTTCTTTGACTTCGTCTTCGTCGATTGTCTTTTTTGTTTCCGATTCCGCTTGAACGAGGTAAAACTTTCCGTCTCGTTTCGTGACGCCGACGAATCCATATTTGCGCTGGAACGCGGCGAGTCCTGCGTAATCGCCGTCGTTGAGTTTGCTGAAATCAAGCGCGGTTGTCGCCGACGAAGTCGGTCCGAATGTTCGCTGAGTGATCGTGTTGCGCGCCTGTTGAAGCGTCGCGTCGACGCGACCCGTCGTTAAACGCAACCAACCGGGGCGTTCCGTCAACGACCAATAACGGCAGTCGGGCGCGTGGTTCCATTGCCAGGCAAGGGGAAACGCTTCTCGAAAATAAGCGTTCTCTTTTTTGGGCGTCGCGTTCAGTTGAGCGATTAGTACGTCGGCGCGGTCAAATTCGTCCGATTCGACAATATTTCCGAACGGTTTGCCTTCTTTGATAATCGGCAAAGTCGCGGGCGCTTTCCCCTCTTCGCCAAGAATCGGCCAGTTATCCTCCCATTTAACGGGAATCAGATAGGGAATGCGCCCGACGGCTCCGCTGTCCTGGAACAGGTATGCGACCCAGTCGCCGTCCGCTTTGTCGACGAGCGTTCCCTGCGCGATCCCTCGATCTTTGAAAATGACGCGTCCTTCGTAGGGCCCCGTTATTTTGTCGGCGCGAAAGATGACTTCCGTTCGCATGTCGCCCTGCGGCCAGGAGATGTTGCAAACGTAATACTTCCCGTTTCTCTTGAACATTTGCGAACCTTCCGCCGGAAGACCGATCCTCCCTCCGGCAACCGCGCCCGCGTTGCGAATAACAACGTCGTTAAAACCGCCTTCTTTAAATCCCGTCAGGTCGTCATTGAGTTCTGTTAAGCGCAAATCACCGACGCCGTAGAGAAGATACGCTTTTCCGTCGTCGTCGAAGAAAAGGGAACAGTCGTGACACATTGGTCGGAACGATTTGACGTCCCATTTGCCCGCTACGTCGCGCGTCGTGTAAATATACGTCTTTCCAGTAGTTCCCGCGAAAACCGCAAGATAAAACACGCCGTCTTTATAGCGCAACGAACTCGCCCAAGTTCCGGCTCCGTAAGCGTTCCTACCGTTGCGTAAGGCCAGGTCGTCGACGTCCTCAAGAACGTCGTTGGCATATCCGGCGATTTCCCAGTCGACGAGATTCCTGGAACGCATAATTGGGATTCCGGGAACCATATGCATTGTCGTCGAACTCATGTAATACCAGTCGTCGACGCGTAAGAGCGACATATCCGGAACATCCGCCCAGATATTGGGATTCGTCGCGCGTTCCCGCGCGTAGACGGTTCCAATTAAAGAGAAACACGAAACCAGCGCGACAAGGACCTGATAATACAGTTTCGACAAAAAGCGTTTCATAACGGCAATCCGCAACAAGTGAAAAAACGTGGGCGGGGATTTCGCGATCCATTCTTTTCTTTAAGATAGCGGGCGAAAAAAACGTCGTCAATGAAAAAGAACGAAAAAAAATATCGTTTTTGCGAAAAGTTTGTAAATGATTCTTGTCTTAGAAGCAAGGATTTGTCGCAGAGAACGTCGTCGACTCCCCTGATTTCTAACCGATGTCGGCGACTTTTGATTTTGACTTTGTCGAGAACGTTTTGGCGTGGCGTTTTCAGGATCTCCCCCAAATAACCGCCGTTTATACGATTGAAGTTTCGCCGTTTTCGTCTTCTTCGACTTCCGCTTGTTTTCTCGCGTCGTCTTCAATAATCCAAGCGAGTCTCCCAAGAATTCTCGCGTATAGAGCCGGAATATAGCTTAAAGCTATGGAAAAAATGAGCGCGACAAAGGCAACGTTTTGCAAATGGGGTTTTTCGCCGACGTTTGGCTTGACATAATTATTAACCGCAAGCCATATGTCGAAGACGGCTAACGCGATGGAACCGAAAAAGAACGCGTAGGTGACGCCGTAGAAACACAGCCAACTTTTAGCCGCTTTTTTCAAACTACGAGCGACGTCTTTCGTAAGAAAGGTAAAAAGCGCGTCCGTCTGCATGCTTGAAAGGAAAAAAATTGGCGTCAGCAACGTTGCGGAAAAAGCGAAACCAACGGCGGAAGACAGATGGAGGAATTTAAAAAGGATCGCGCCGGGGATTCCGGCGATCGCGATTAGGACTCCAACCCATAAAAATTGACCGAGACCTCCGAGAAAACTGTATTCGGGCCATTCGACAAACTCGTCGGCGCCGTTCGCGGTTTCCGTAAAAATGTGGAAGGCGTAAGGGGTCGAAAAAACGCCCCAGAGAAGGTACAGGAAAACGATAACCCTATCGGACCAAACGCAACTCAGAAAAGTTGTGATCGCGTATAATTGTTGTTGGTTTTCCAACAACGTTTGCGCTTTGTCCGCCAGCGAGCGCGTAAAGAAATGCGTCACCAGAAGGCAGGGTATGAACGCGAACGCGGAAACAAGTCCAAGTCGAAACGTCGTTCCAAACGACGCGAACGGCTTGAGCAGATCGTCCCAAAACGGACGTTCAGGCAACTCTCTCCGCTTGGCGGCGACGCGTTCGCCGTCTCCGTTTTCCATGCGTTCGACGCGCTTGCGTCCGTAGAGATCGTCCAGTGAAACGGTTTCGTCGTTTTGCGAGATCTTGCGAGACTTTTCGATCTGTTTTTTGTCTTCGTCGGAACGAAGCCGTTCGTTCCGGCGAACGTTTTCCGGCGCGTAATTCGGAAGCGGCGTCGGTTCTTCAATTCCGTAAATATCGTTTCGCGAAGCGTCGGGGGGGGCGACGGACGGCGCGTCGTTTGCGGAACCGCGCGGCGGTCGTTCGTCCGGTCGTTCGAAAGGGGCGTTGTCCGAACGGAGCGAGTACGCGCCGGTCTGGTTTGTTTCCGGCACAAAACGCAATCCCAACGGTCCTTCGGCGCGCAACTTGTACTCAGAGGCGACGCCGACGTTTTGACCCTCTTCGACAACGTCGAGAACGTCGTCTTCGTTAATGTTGGAAGGATCGTTCTTCATTAGAATCTTTCTAATTATTGCGGTAAACGAGGTTTTGGGGTATAATGTCCGAATGGTCGGCGCGGCTTGAACGGATAGTTCGCGCTTCCTCCGAAATCGCGTTATTGTACTTTTTACCGACTTTTCGCGCAATAGATTTTTCATTGCGACGCGTCTCCTCACGCTTGAATTTTTACGGCGTCGAGACGAAGCGCTTTTTCAAAGAAACGCAGGTTTTTTAAGAGAAACGCCGATAAGGGAGAGAACGGCGGTTTTAGCGAAAACACTCCGGCGCTTGCGCCGACAGACTTTTTTTAAAACTACAGGAATTGCGTCCATGCAAAACATCCCGGTCGCGAACGACGACGCGCGTTCGCGTTTGCCCGATTTGACGTGGTTAATTTTTGAATCTTACGCGGACACGCCGACGGTTAATCGTCTCGATCGTTGTCCGTTGCCAAACAAGGATACGATTGTAGAAATTCTCAGCGATCTCAACGAAATTCTATTTCCTGGTTATCGTCGACGCGACCGGCTCACTACGTCGAACGTCCTTTATTACGTCGGCAATTTAATCGATAGAATCTTCGACTTGCTTAACGTCCAGATCGCGCGCGCGCTTTGCGGCGGCGGGGAAGGACTGCCTTGCGAATCAGGGCAGAAGCTGGAGTACGAAAAGATAGGCGAAAATTTGACGCTGGAATTTTTGAGGCGCGTTCCATCCGTTCGGGCGGCGCTCGCCAAGGACGCTGAAGCCGCGATTAAAGGCGATCCCGCGTGCAAATCGATCGACGAGGTGATCTTCTGCTATCCCGGCTTTGACGCGATCGTCGTCTACCGGATTGCCAGAACGCTTTGGGATCTGGGCGTTCCGCTCATTCCGCGCATTATGACGGAAATCGCGCACTCGAGAACTGGCGTCGACATACACCCCGGCGCTAAAATCGGAGAATATTTCTTTATCGATCACGGCACGGGCGTTGTCGTTGGCGAGACGTGCGAAATTGGAAACTGGGTCAAGCTCTATCAGGGCGTGACGCTCGGAGCGCTGAGCTTTCCCAAAGACGAGCGCGGGGAGTTAGTGCGCGATAAGAAACGTCACCCGACTCTTGAAGACAACGTCGTCGTCTACGCGAACGCGACGATTCTCGGCGGCGACGTCGTGATCGGGCATGATTCCACGATTGGTTCGAGCGTTTGGATCACGAAGTCCGTCGAACCAAACTCGACCGTCGTTATCGAACGCCCGAAACTTGTCGTTAAATGAACGGCGGCAAGAACGAAACAAGAAGTAAAAAAGGGAAACGCTATGGCGAACGTTTCCCTTTTTCATTACTAGCTTATTGTCGCAATGACGCGTTGCATCATTTCGATTCGAGGTTGAATTCGAACGAATTGGCGCCCTTTTGAACCTCCGCTTCGAGACCGGACGTTTTTGTGCTGGCGTATTTCTGAGGGATGACGCTTTTATCCTCGGTAACAGGAACCTCGTTGCCGGCGTCGTTGGTGTACGTTTTTCCCGTGTCAATTTCTTCAAAGCAGGTTATAGTCACCAGATACTTTCCGGGCGTGGTGCCGGCGTCGGCGGCGCCAAGGAGGGTTTGCATCTTGCAGACGCCGCTTGCGTCGGTAATTCCGGACGCGTCGTTGCCGGAACCGTCGGCGGGCGTGAAAGAAACGGTAGCGTTGGCGAGAGGCTTTCCATCCAGGGTGACAGTGCAGGTGACGCCTTCGGTTTTAATTTTCTTACCGCCGCAGGCGGGAACGAACGCAACGAAAGCCGCCAGAAGAAGAATTAGGGAGAGTTTTTTAATCATTGTCTTTGACTTTCCAATAACGACGATCGTCAAAAACGCCAGGGACTTCAGCGACCGTCGTCAATTCGTTTGAAAAATGTCGACCTTTTCACAAAGGACGACCGCCTTTTTTAAGCGCTAAATCACGGAGCGGCAACCGCTTCGCCGCCCTGCGGGGTGGCCATGGCGCCCCAAACGCCGCGGAGAGACTTGCCGCTGTTCGTGTATTCGCCGTCCGGGAAACCGGCGTCCGCCGGGGTGACGGAAATCGCGCCGCAATCAATCGTTTCCGAAATGAAACGAACGGATCCGTCGCACATGACGACGTTGGCGCCGCCGCTGTGATTACTCGACGCGGACATCATCGAATAATGGCTGGGATCCGGACTGTTGTCGTTGATCGTGCTGGAGCAACTCGGGCTGTTCGGAGGGAGAACGGCCACAAAGCTGGTGTGAGGAAGACGAGCGTCCATCCAGCGTTTTCCTCTGACGGAGTACCCGGCGCCTTTATCGGTAGTTTTCAGCATCGAACCGTCGGCGCGAAGCGCAAGACACGCGGCTGGAGCCTGACCTTTAGGTCCGGTTAAGTAAGCGACTCCGGATCGGATTCTTCCGTCTTCATCGGTATTTTTGCAACAGCAGGCTTCGCTGAACGCCATCGTATTGCTCGTGCCGTCTTCGATAGTCGACATCTTAACTTTGCCGCCGTAGTGACCGTTGCAGAAGACGCCGCGGTGGTATTTATTGCCGCGATCCGACCAAACGCACATCGCGCAATCGCCGTAGCAGGTCATGTAGCTGATCTTCGAAATTGTGTCGTCTTCTGTTTCCGCGTTGCCGTCGGACGGACAGAGGAACGTGTCGATTCTCGCGCACATGGGGCTGGGGGATTGCGTGTCGACGCTGAGGTTTGTCGGGCTGAACGACAAATCGCGGTTGTCGGCTTCTCCAGCGGCTTTCGCCGCGTTGAAGATTTTATCGTAAATAGCGGTCTGTTCAATGTAGGGGAGAAGCAAACCTTGCGCCGTGTATCGGTTCATACGGTACGCGACCCCGTCGGTGGCCTTCCAGCGAGCGTCGCCAGTGTAACCGGCGGGAATAAAATTGGTCCAAATCGGATCGCTGTACTGATTGGGAATACGTTTGTGGGCGCCGTCAAAGTTGTGAATTGCAAGTCCCAATTGTTTGAGATTATTGGTGCATTGCATACGGCGAGCCGCTTCTCGAGCCGCTTGGACGGCCGGGAGAAGCAGACCGATCAAAATACCGATGATCGCGATGACGACGAGCAGTTCCACAAGAGTGAAACCGCGAGAATTTGATTTTTGCATGGTACAATTCCTGTCAAGTCCGTCGGAAAAAGACAGACCGCCTAGTAGAGGAAAACGGGTCGCTCAAAAGAACGCCGCGACGTTTTACAACGGCGCTCTCAAGACGTAAGGCGGCGCATCGCAAAAAGAGCACGCCGCCGCAAAAAAGGCGGGAAAAAACGATCGCCTACGGTATTAATTTTTAGGTATTATAACTGAACAATAGTTCTTTCCCGTTTGGAATGACGCCCGGAACCAAGCTCAAAGCGACGCGAACGAATTGAGTTTAGTCTGGGAAAACGCCAACGCGCTTAATTCTAATATAAGATTTGGCGCTTGTCAATACTCTGACGATCAAAACTCAAGAAGCGTTCCTGGAAACGTTTTTGTTTTTCAGATTAATCCATCTCTATCGAACGCCTATTTTGACAACGCCATAAAACAACAACGCGGTCGTCGGAACCCCTAGGGGGATCCCGACGACCGACGTCTACTAGACGATCGTCAAACCGCTTTTCCAATTAGACTCGCGACACAACTTCCAAGCGATGAAAACGAATCACAGAGACGTAACGGTTTCTCCGCCTTGCGGGGTGGCCAAGGCGCCCCAGACTCCGCGAAGAGACTTCCCAGTGTTGGCGTATTCGCCGTCCGCGAAACCCGCGTCAGCCGGAGTGGTGGAGAGGGAACCGCAATCGATCGTTTCGGAAACAAAACGAACGGAGCCGTCGGCCATGGCGCAGTTGACGCCGCCGCTGTGATTGCTCGACGCGGTCATCATCGCGTAATTGCCGCGCCCCGGATTTTTGTCGGTGATCGTGCTGGAACAGCTAGGCGCGTTCGGAGGAAGCACGGCGGTAAAGTTGACGTGCGGGACGCGCGCGTCCATCCAACGAATGCCTTTAACGGCATACCCGGCACCTTTGGTTGGTTTCAGCATCGAACCGTCGGCGCGAAGAGCAAGACACGCGCTGGGAGCCTGACCGGCGGGGGAACCCAGATAAGCGACGCCGGCTTTAATTCTGCCGTCTTCGTCCACGCTCTTCGAGCAACAAGTTTCGCTGAACAACATCGTATTGCTTGTTCCGTCTTCGATCGACGAAAGTTTAACTTTGCCGCCGATCGCGCCGTTGCAGAAGACTCCGCGGTGGTTGCGATTGCCGCGCCCGGACGTATTGGCCATAGCGCAGTCGCCAATGCAAGTCATGTAGCTGATTTTCGACATTTCGTCAGGTTCCGTGAACGCGTTGCCGTCGGACGGGCAAAGGAACGCGTCGATATTAGCGCACATGGGGCTAACCGCCACGCCGGTCGAACCGACGTCGGTTCCCGTCGGACTGAACGCGTAACTCGAGTCGTCGTTAGCTTTCGCTTTTTCAAGATTGCTGACGAAAACGTTATACACGGAAGTTTGTTCGATAAAAGGAAGGAGCAACCCCTGAGCCGTATAACGATCGCAACAATAAGCGAGCCCCGTGTCCGTATTGTAACGGGCGTCGCCGGTATACCCGGCGGGAATGAAACTGGTCCAAATCGGGTCGTTGTACTGATTCGGGACGCGCTTGTTTTGGTCGGCGAACGTCTGAACCGCAAGCCCCAGCTGTTTGAGGTTGTTGGTGCACTGCATACGGCGAGCCGCTTCTCGAGCCGCCTGGACGGCGGGAAGAAGCAGACCGATCAAAATGCCGATGATCGCGATGACGACGAGCAGTTCTACAAGAGTAAAACCGCGAGAAGAAGTTTTTTGCATGATACAATTCCTATCGACCCCGTCAAAAAATCACGGGT
>CAMZEO010000167.1 GCA_947305735.1 uncultured Planctomycetales bacterium
GGCTCGAAAGAAGAAATCGGGCAAATCTTTACAGGTTGCAAAACCTCCCCGAAAAAAGGCAAAAAGGGCTTAAAAGGCTACGCGATCGTCGGTAGCGACGACTCGATCGAAACGTCGGGAGTCGGCGCCGGTTACGAAATCTATGCGAAGAAGATTGAAAAGCTCAATTTTGTCGGAAAAGTCCCCTTCACGCTTGAAGCGACCGTCTGCCCTTATACGAGCGACGAGGGAACTTACGTTGGCAAATCCGATTTCCAATACGCGCTCAAGCAACAAAACGACGGCGTTCAAGTCTATATTTTCAACGGAGCTCGTTGGATATCCGCGACGGGGCGTTGCGATAATTGGCGTATGAACTGGCATGAAGTCGCCGGCGTTTACGACACGGAAAACCTGATCGTCTACATCGACGGAAAAGAAGTCGCGAGAACGACCTGTTCCGAAGATATCGCCGAATCACCTTACCCGTTCGAACTCAATCGCAATTCGTATCATACGAACCGCTTGGCCGGCGCGCTCTTGAGTTGCGCGCGCGTCTATAGTCGAGCCCTTTCCGCCGAAGAAATCGCCCGACACTTCTACGATCGCGAGAGCCGCGAGGGACTCGAACTCTTCGTCGACTTTGACAAAGCAGCAATCCAACCAACCGACGAAGTTTACTACGGTTACGGC
The DNA here is from genome assembly GCA_947305735.1 of uncultured Planctomycetales bacterium. Taxonomy (GTDB): domain Bacteria; phylum Planctomycetota; class Planctomycetia; order Pirellulales; family Thermoguttaceae; genus RUG369. The sequence continues at coordinate 673 of CAMZEO010000167.1, forward strand.
GGAAACTTTGGTCCCGTCGACGTCCCGACTGATCAGAACTTCTGCATGAACGGCATGGTCTCCCCGAATCGCGTTCCGCATCCGGGTTGCGCCGAAGTAAAGTTTAACTATTCGAATGTGTTAATTCGTCGCGACGAAAGCGATCCGACTTGGTCCGACTACATTGTCAAGAACGAATATTCGTTCCGCGACTTGTCCGGAATTGAAATCAAAGCGTCTCTCTTGGAGGACGGAGTCGCAATCAAGAGCAAGACTTTCAAGCCGGGCGTCGATTTTGAAAACGCCGCGCCTGAAACGGAAGTCAAGCTGACGCTGAGCCCCGAAGATAAAGAGTTTACGGCGAAAGAAGGCTCGGAATACTTCGTCAACTTCGACGTGGTTTCAGTCGCCAATAACGCGCTGATCGAAAAAGGAACGGTTCTGAGAACCGACCAGATTCTTCTTCCGTTCGGTAAATACGCGCCCAAGCCAGTCGAAAAAGCGCGGAATTCCGATGACGTCGGTTCGGCGACCGGCGCGTCGTTCGGGGCTGCGCTCGCGTTCGCCCAGTTCCAACCCGACTTTTGGCGCGCTCCGATCGATAACGATCGCGGAAACCGTATGAGCGATCGCATGGGCGTCTGGAGAAACGCGGGGTTTGAAATTGACTGGGGAGAAATTAAAGAAGTCGGCAAAATTGACGGTCTCTCAACGTTCGAACGCGTAGGGAAGTTCCAAAAGATTGACGCGACGATCAAAGAGCGCGTCGCGATCAACGAAAACAGCGCGCGATTCTTCGTGGAAGTTGAAAAAGGCGAAAACGTCCCCGATATGCCCCGATTTGGCGGATACGTCGTAGCCCCGCTTGATTCGCTTGACGCCGGTCAAACGATCGAGTACTACGGTCGCGGTCCGGAAGAAAACTACTGGGATCGAAAAGACGGTTCGCCAATCGCTCTGCACAAAACGACGATCGACCAAATGTTTGTGTCGACATATTCGGAACCCGGCGATTTCGGCTATCGAACCGACTGCCGCTGGTTCTCGTTAAAAGACGCGAAAGGCAACGCGTTTAAGGTCAGCGCGGTCGACGCGAACGGGGAAGAGACGCCGACCCTCGGTTTTTCCGTCCGCAAGCAACTCAATCGGGATTTAGAGTCGGTCGAACACAACTGGATGCTTCCGAAACGCAAGTTCGCCGTAATCAACGTCGATTTCCGTCAGCAAGGAGTCGGCGGCGACGATTCTTGGGGAGCGCAGACCTACCCGCAATTCAGGCTCTCCGGTAAAAAGTATTCTTACGAGTTCATGGTGGAGAGAATTCCCGCCGGAAAGTAAGGCTTTACGGGTCGGTTAACGCGACGATGCGGAGATTTTCGAACTAGCTCTTGTCGCGGCGTTAACGTCCTCCCCCAAAAGGCGGGCAAAATAAGTAAACGACGCGTCGATTCTAACGATCGACGCGTCGTTTTTTAATTGGCGTCTCCAATAACGGTTGCGAACGCGACGATTCGCCAAGACGTCGCGTTCGCAACCGTCCTGCTACCAACGTGATTTCGGCTTAATAATCTCGTCTATCTTTTCGACAAGTTCCTTGAGACCGTCGCCCGTAACCGACGAGATTAAAAAGGCGTCGATGTGGAGTTCGTCGGCAAAACGCTGACGAACTACGCGCGCTTCCGGAAGATCGTCCTTCGTCACGGCGACGATCTCTCGGCGTTTAGCGAGTTCGTCGTCAAAAGTCTCCAATTCTTTTCGAATCGCGAGGTAATTTTGAATTGGATCGGCGCCGTCCAAAGGAGCGGGCTCCACTAGATGAAGTAAAACGCCGGCGCGCTGGATATGACGGAGGAAATCGTGCCCTAATCCCACGCCTTTGCTCGCGCCCTCGATCAAGCCGGGAATGTCGGCGACAACAAATCCGCGATCGCGTCCCACTTGAACCAGTCCAAGATGGGGAGTCATCGTCGTGAAAGGATACGAGGCAATTTTCGGCTTCGCCTTGGTCAAACGACTTAAAAGGGCGCTTTTGCCCGCGTTCGGCTTGCCCAAAAGCCCGACGTCGGCAATCATGCGCAATTCAAGTCGGATTGATCGTTCTTGTCCCTTCTCGCCGGGAACCGACACGGTAGGCGCGCGAAGAGTCGCCGTCTTAAAACGAGCGTTCCCTTTGCCGCCAAAACCGCCGCGAGCCACAATAAAAAAATCGCCGTCTTCTTTCAAATCTTTAAGAAGAAGGTCGTGTTTTTCGTCAAAAACCATTGTTCCGACCGGAACCTCGACGACAAGATCTTCTCCGCTACGACCATGACATTGGGAGGAACCGCCTTGCTGACCGTATTGCGCCTTCCAAACGCGTTGATTAGCAAGGTGAATCAAAGTCGCGACGTTCCGATTAGCCCGCAACACGACGTCCCCTCCCCGACCTCCGTCGCCGCCGTCCGGTCCGCCTCGGGGCACGTATTTCTCTCGACGAAAACTAACGCAACCGTCGCCGCCCTTACCCCCTATCACATCAATGGCGACTTCATCGACAAACATCGCCGACTCCTTTCTATCATTACGCCGACAGCTTCCAAAACGCGTCCGCGTCGGTTTCTACTCACGTCCCGCGCGGATCGTTTAAACAGGCTCAAATATCGAAGGACGAAAAAAAAAGGGGACGACGAAACGCCATCCCCTTCCCATTGCCTTTGTCGCGCCAAAGCAAACGCATTAAGCGGAAGCCTTTTCAAAAACGTTGATCCGACGACCGCCTTGATCAAAAGTAACAACCCCGTCTATCAAAGAGTAGATCGTGTAATCGTTGCCCATGCCAACGCCTTTGCCGGGATGAAAATGCGTGCCGCATTGACGAACGATAATGCTGCCGGGTTTGACCGTTTGACCGCCGTAAGCTTTAACGCCGCGACGTTGCCCGTTCGAGTCGCGACCGTTGCGGCTGGAACCTTGACCTTTCTTATGAGCCATTGTACTGCCTTAAGTATTACAAATTACCAAATTAACTCTATCTCAACAGGAACTGACGCGACGCCGACGCCGCCTCCGTTAAAAGTCCTCGTCGCCGTTAAAGCGCTCGCGACAGTCGACCTTAATTCCCTTCTTGAGCTCTTTTCCGCGTTCCGTTTGAAACGTTTAAGCGCGAACGCCACGTCTGCCCGTCTCGCTCGAAAACGCCGACCGCGTTCCACAACGTTTTCCGACGCTTCGACGGAAAGCGACGAGTCGAACGCTATTCAGGCGAGAAACGATTGCGCTCATTCTACAGGTAAACCCACTGAAAGTCAAGCTCCCCCGGCAAATTATTGTAAATTTCTTTACCGCCATGGGAATTTTCATCGCCGGGACAGAAAAAATTCAACTTAAGAACTTTACGCATAACTTCGCGTCCAGAACCAACTTGCGTCGAATCAAGCTCGTCGGAAAAATCCCAGCGAAGCGCGTTGGTTAAACCGCTGATATACACGGAAAATTTGTCGATACGCGGATCAATATCAACCCAAGTTGCGACTCCCCAAACCGTTTCGCCAGGTTTGATTGTTCGAGAGGCCATATGAATCGAATCGACGAACTCCTGATTTCCGCGAGCTTCTTTCGCGGCGATTTGAACGATCGCCAAAGGAAGATATTCGTCGTAATACACGCCCTCTTCCGTTCCCCTGCTTTGTCCATAATAAAGACCGTCGCCTTTACGTTCGTAAACAAGCCGATCCTGAATCGAAGAAGTCGCGAAAACAAAACGAGGAACAAAACGAATCGCGCCTTCTTCGTCGTCGGCGGTTCGCGTAAATTTTTTCGGTTTGTGAACGCCCTCAAGATTGTTCGACGGTATTTGATATTTACCGTCGGAAACGTCGGGCTTTGATTCAAAAGTCGCGTCGTAGACGGAATCAAGTTCCTTTAGGTCTTTTACAAGTTCGGAACTAAGACGTTCTCCCGTGTTTGTTACGGAGTAAATCAGGTACCAAACGCGTTTCGTTTGTAATTTTCCGTCCTTCGTCGGGAAATTCACGTCAATAACGCGAATATTCTTGTACTTGAATTGGAGTTGCCAAATCTCCTTTTGAAACAAAAGATCGCTCGCCCAGTATATTCGTTCACACTGTCTTTCGCGCCTTTCGTTCCTTCCGACAAAATCTCGGGAACGTCGCTCCATTGGAACGTCTCCTCATAACCGATAAAAGTCGGAACCGGACGCATATGAGCGGAACCATCCCCTTGCGCGTAAATAGGCGCCGCTGTCGCGACGAGGAATAAAGACACGCAAGAGAAAAACGCCAACGCCAAAACGCTACGATTTCGTAAGAGACCAAGCGTCGTTCTATTCATAAAATTGACAGTCATTTCTACGCTCAATTACGATTATCGATCTAATCAAACTCCGCGCGGGCGCGTAGCCGCCACAAAAAGAGCCGTTTACACGACCCCCTCGCGCATAGTATAATCCGATCAGTGTCGTCCCGTCAATAAAATATTGTCATTACAATCGTCTTTTTTAGGATTTTCGCAAATTCAATCGTTAGAAACCAAACAATCGGCGTCAAAATAAGGCGACCAGCGCGATCGTTTCTAATCGTCCAAATTTAGAGGAAAAGCGCCGTAACGCCGCCTCCGCCAGGCAAAAAATAATCTTCGCCCGCCCAAACCTCTCGAACCAAAGAAGAATCGCGAGCCCAAGCTCGCACCTGTTCTCTTAAAACCCCGCGACCTTGACCGTGGATTACTACCAACGCCTTGCCGCGATAGCGACCCGATTCCGCGACGCGTCGCAAATATTCTAACGCGGCGTCCGGACGACGTCCATGAAGGTCGATGGACGCGTCCGGTTCAAATTTTCCTATCATCACGCCCCTTAAAGTATGTCAACAGGTATTAAAAAACGGCGCTTAACGCGCTTTCGTCGCGTTAAACGCGTTCGCCAAATAATCAACGCGAGAACGTAAACCGTTCGCCCCACATGGGAAGAATCACGCCGTCGTTAGCGCATTTTTTACAGACGTCATATCCGTAAGCGTAAGACCAACGCCATTTGTCAATCGCGTGCCCCAGTTCGAGGATGTGCGACAAAAGCGTCGTTTTCGGTTTTAACGTCTCGTTGACCGCTTTTGGCACGTTAAGCCCGACCGCAAGATGAGGAATGAAGACGTCGATCGGCGATTCCGTTTTAAGTTGATCGACGTTGCACGCGTCCCCAACGTGAAAGATCGCATAATCTCCGGATTTCGATCCGCAGTTTATCTCGTAGGTCGTCACAAATTTAACCAGGGTCGCGTTATGATCGACCAGGTTCGTCTTAATGGCGCAATCGCCAAACTTGTATTCGCGTCCTTCAACGGGCGTTTTCCACTCGTTGTCGATAAAGTTCGAAACGACGGGTTTGCCCGCGCTCGCCGCAGCGTCGCAGAACGCGTCGGTATAGTGATCTCCATGTTTATGAGTCACCAGGAGAAAATCTATCAACGAAACAAGCTCCGGCGCGCGACGATGTTTAACGTCGATCGCAAAAGTTTGCGACGGGGTCTTGACGACGTATCCCATATTGTAAATATGCCACATAACGACGCTTCCCTCGGGAACCGACGTCTCCCTGATCTCGCCGATCGCTTTTTCAAACGACGCGTTCAAAAACCGAAGAACGGCTCGTTCCTCTTCCCAGCGTCGCGCCTCCTCGGCGTTTGAATTAAAGTACTCGACAAATTCCGCCGCGCGAAGACGATCAACGGAACGCTGAATCGTTTCGCACGCCGCCAATCGTTCCGACGTTACCTTTTTCGCGGAGGTGGCGTTCATCGTCGCAATCGCCGCTTCAGCTTCTTTGACCGTCGGTTCAACCGCGTCCGCCCGAATTATTTCCGCATAACCTGCGGAATCAAAAAAATTCGTCAGCAATGGAATTGAAAGAGCGGTTTGAAGAAAACCGCGTCTGCTTAATAAACGCGTTTTATAATCGGCGTTCATGTCAAACTCCTTGTTAAAATGATCGTCGCGCGCGTCCAACTATGCGATGATCCAGTCGAATCGCCTCCCATTCGGTTATCGGAATCAAAGACGCAAGCGCGTATTTGCTTCCGACGACCTTGCCGTATTTTTGCAACAGTTCCAGCGCGTTGTAATTTAAAAAATCATACAGTCTGGGATCAGGGTCGCTCGCAAGCCATTCCTCGCTGAATGAAGCGGCCTTAGCGTCGTATTCCTTCTTGTTGCCATGTTGCCAGTTGCGACCGGGAAATCGACGAACGTCTCCGTTAAACGCGGGACTAACATGATACAGCTCGTGCATTACCGTGTCGATTTTCTCGCGAATTTTCAAATTGAGAAAACGAGGAGACATAATACTGAATATATATAGTAATTCTTTGCCGTTTTCCCCGAAAACTCTTTGAGCCTTAAAATATTTTCGTTGCGTTACAAGAATGCGGACTCCTCGCTGGTCGCGCGAATAAACCCGCGCGTCTCGAAAAGTTACAATCGATCCGTTTTCAAAACGAAGAGGAGAAACGCAAGCCAGACAACCGTAACCGCTCCGTTTATTCCTGGCGACTCGAAAAGAAAAACCGATGCGATCGCAATCAACTGTTCGAAACTCGCGAACGACTGAACAAATATGTCGACAAAGCGTATAAACCGCGCCCGTATAGTCAAAACCTCGCGAATTCTCCGCCATTTACAACACCTGGACGCTATAAGAACGAAAAACGAAAAAGAAGAAAAAAGAAAACAAAACGGGAGACGAAAATAAAATAACGACGTCAAAAGGACGCCGTTATCAAACTTAAAAACGTCGACTTGCAAAAGAACGCAAGACGACGCAAATCCAAAATCATTCTTCGACTGTCGGAATCGCGGAGGTCGCTTTAGTGTTGCGATACTCGTTCTCGCCGACAAACTCGATAATCGCGCGCTTGCCGGCGTCGCCAAGACGAGGTTGAGCAAGTTTTAAAATACGAGTATAACCGCCTTGTCGATCGACATAACGCGGAGCGATACGATCGAAAAGAAGCGAAACGGCTTCGCGAGAATTCAATTTCGCATATACGGCGCGACGAGCGGTCACAGCGGGAGCGCTCGCTTTGACCCACGCCTTCCACCCCTCGCCGTTACGCCAAGCTTTCCACTCGTCGGATCCGCGATCCGCCTTGCAGGCGAGAGCTTCGGCTTCGTCGATGGACTTCTGCGCTTTAATCGCTTTCGTGACCAATTTTTCGATGTAAGGACGGAGTTCTTTAGCTTTTGGAAGGGTTGTTACGATACGTCCGGCCTTTTTTGGCGCTTGTTTTTCCGAATCGAAATCTTCCGGATCGCGTTCCGTCAAAATCAAGGCTATCGCAAGATTCTTTAAGAGCGCGCGTTGGTGTTTCGGATTACGCCCAAATTTTTTACCAATTCTTCTATGTCGCATTGTACTATCTTTTTATTATCTGGTTTGTTCGTTTTCAATGTTCGCGTCGTCGAAAGACGCTCAACCGCGATCGAACGCGATTAATCCACTTGCATTCCAAGACGAATACGAGGATCAAGCTCGGACAATTTTTCGCAAACTTCGTTGAGCGAAGTTTCGCCGAAATTCTTGATCTGAAGGAGCTGATCCGAGTTGTGAGCGACGAGTTCGCGAACCGACCTAATTCCGGCGCTCTCCAAGCAATTGGACGCGCGAACGGAAAGCTTAAGATCCGCAATCGACTTGCTCAACTTAGCGTTCAGTTCGGGATCAACGCCCTTGTTGGAACCGTCGACGACAGGATCGACGATCGCGCCGCCGGCGCTGTTGTACTGAATGAAGGGATTCAAGTGTTTGCGAAGGATCTTAGACGCTTCGGTCAGAGCCATCTCGGGATCCGTGGAACCGTCGGTCCAAATCTGCAAGACCAAACGATCGTAATTCGTCTTTTGACCAACGCGAGTTTCCTCGACGCCGTATTGGACTTTCACGACAGGACTAAACGAAGCGTCAAGAGGAATGTGACCGATATCTTCGTTGCGATCGCGATAAGACGACTGCTCGGTCGCCGGAACATACCCGCGCCCTTTTTCAACGACCATTTCAAGGCTGAAAGGCACGTCGTCAGTCAACGTTGCGATGACAAGATCTTTGTTGATCACTTCAACTTGGTGATCCGTTATCACGTCGGCTCCGGTGATTACGCCCTTCTTATTCTTTTCAACGCGAATAACGCTGGGCTTGTTGTCCTGCGACAGCGAGCGAACGATAAGAGATTTAACGTTCAAGACGATTTCGGTAACGTCTTCCATCACGCCCGGCAAAGACGTAAACTCAAGATTGGCGCCGCGAAGCTTCATCTTCGTAACCGCGCTTCCCTCAAGGCTCGACAAAAGAACTCGTCGGAGACTGTTTCCAATCGTCACGCCAAAACCTCGCTCGAAGGGCTCGGCGACAAACTTTCCGTAGGTAGGCGCGCTTTCAATGCAATCGACCTTCGTCGGAAGTTCT
>CAMZEO010000168.1 GCA_947305735.1 uncultured Planctomycetales bacterium
TTCGTTAAAAAGGACGGAATGGACAAGACTCGGACGTCTCTCGCGCAATTATCATTACTCGCGCCCCGACAAGAAGAATTGGCTTTATTTTTCCCAAATTTTAAGGAAACCCCGCTTTTACGCAATATCAGTTATCGTATACGAGCTTCGTTTACGGTTTGAGAATATTATTAAAAGGAAGGAACATCTTTGTTTTCAAATATTTGAGTTGCTAAAAATAGGAACAGTTTCATAACAATCTCGAAATTCTGCGGCCAACAGTTTCAATTGCTCATCATAATCATCGTTATGCATTCCGGGAATCCGCCGGGTTGTTAAAGATAAAGAATAACAAACATTGTCGAAATATAAAAAATGCACAAAAATAGTAAAATCTTGTCACAGAGCAAAACGTCAACAGGATCTCCGTCCGAATTTCCTTCAATATTCAAGCTGTATTTCATGGTGATTAGTAAAACTATCGGAACGGTGAAAATAACGCGCGTATTTCTGTACAACTCTATTGTTTTTTCGTCCATGCTCCAAAGCGCGTAGAATACGTTCGCGAGCGTCAGTCACATATTCATGTTTTTATCCAAAAAACTGCTAGGATAAGATTTTAGAACACTCCTTGTGTTTTCCGTTCCCATTTGTTTTTGTTCGTTCCTTCGTTTTCCGAGACCGCAATAAAACGCCAAGGCTATTACCGTCAAATAGAGCCAGTTGGAAATTGCTATTTCGGTAACAATAGCTCCATACCAAATCCGAAACCCAAAACCGGACGCCAGAATTGCTACGTCGACAAGCGGGACGTCTTTCAACCCAAAGCTATACGCAACGTTTAAAGAAAAATAAAGAATGAGAAGTACGATCGCGTGCGGCTGGCAAAATAATGCGGAGTAAATAATCACAAACAATAATAGCAAAAGCAATAGTATGATTGCAGAGCTAACGGAGACTTCACCCGACGCCAGAGGGCGTTTGCATTTTGTTGGATGGACGCGATCTTTTTCTAAGTCCTTGATATCGTTGATAACGTACACGGCGGACGACAACATACAGAATATAAAAAAAGCTTCTAAACCGGCAAGTAGTTTAACCGGAAGAAGGAATTGTCCGCTACACGCTAACGGAATTAAGACTAGTAGATTCTTTATATAGTGTCGCACGCGCATCAGTTTGAAATACCGCGCCATATCCTTATCTTTCTAAACTGGATAATACTCGACCGCAAAGCGTGTCATCTCAATAATCGCCGGGATGTTAAACGTTGCCAACAGGCCGGCGGCGCCCACGCTAACAATTGGAACCAAATGTGGAATACGAAAGGTTTCTTCAATTTTCTCTACCAACTGGAAGAGAAGCGCAATATAAGCCCAGCCAAAATATAATGAATACAGGATTAATCCGTTCTCCGCCGTTCCCCATCCGAAAATAAGAAGCATTACAACAGAAAATACGACCCATCCGGCAAACAGACGAGCGCTTATTTTTTTCCAGTTAATAACGGCGCTGATCACTGTCAGAATCAAAAGAATGACTCCTATCAGACTTACGTCTGTTACCGGTTTTTGAAGCCAAGCAACGTGGTTTTCGCAGACGTAATCGACGCCCGCGTTGGGAGAGACAAAGCAATTCCGAACAAACTCTACGAACTGAAGTGTCTTGTTTGTTACGCCAACGTTTTGTCCCGTAAAACGGCTCAAAAAGTTGACATTTACAAAAAATTTGATAATTATGTCGAACCTACAAAACATGAGGAGTAGAAACGCGAATTCAACCCCATAGCTTGTCATATCCGATATCCAACCTTTTAAGTCCTCTATCAGTCTTTTCTTTGATAGCAACGGCAACATGACCAGACTAGTCAACAGCGTTCCGCCCGCCGCACATAAAACAAAACGCTCTGGACGAACTTTTTTACAATATAGATATATACAAAGGATTAGCCAAAAGTATGCAATAACGTACTGTTCCATCATCAGTGAGAATATGCCATATGTATAGGTGGCGGTAATCAGAAGCATAAAGCAAACGCGTCGTCTACTGTTTAAACGCATCATCTTGGCTAGTACTAGGTTAGAAAAAACAAACATGATAATCTGAATGGAATTCATGAGAATTGCAACCACAGTAGAAGAACCGCCCAACAGTTTTCCAATCAAAAATGGCGCGCCAATAAAAGGGGCGGAAAAAACTGCAAACAGAGGCTGTCTGAGATCGTTCTCGCTATGCGTTAAATTGAGATACGCATTATTCTTTACTAAAAGCGGCGAATCACTAGTATAGATAACGTCATAAAAAAATTTTGTTCCATAGAACGCGTCTGTTCGAACGAAGACTGTAACCATAAAAACTATCGATAACGCAACGATGGCGGTATAAACAATACACTCTAGTCGAGACGCCTCAATTAATTCTTTATTCTTGTGGAAAACCTTTGTCATTGCTTGCCAAAATAACAACAACAAACCGTACAGAAAGATCGATGAGAAAACTGCCAATATATAACTAGTGAAGGAGAGAATGTCCATTATTGGCAACAATTCTTCCAATGCTCCTATTTTTGAAAAATGACTGTACGAGCTGTAAAAAGCAGATCTCCCAAACACACAAATCCCTATCGTCGTTAAACATGAAACAAAATGAATTGCATAACGCCCCTTCCAGACAAGAAATGCAAATGATTTTATTTGTGTCGCTATTATTACAGAGATAAAAACAGCAATTAATAAACTGAAAAGATATTCAATATTCGAATGTGAATACAAAAGAAAAAAAGACGTCGCGGAAATGGGGAGAAACCAATTCCTTTTCAGGTTTATCGCCATCTGAGATTTTTCTTTTTCAGGAAGTTTTTTTCCCACCTGGATTAGCGTATTTGATAACGCTCGGCATGACACGAAATATAACGCATAGAAACCAACAGCTCCCACAAGCAGACCTGTCATGACCACAAAGGCGTCGGAGTCAAAATGAAACGTTTCCGCCAGTTCGTTAACGGTTTCGGACGATCTCCACGTTGAGAGAAATAATTTAAGCCCTTCATACACTATCATTCCAGCAAGCGGTATCGCTCCAATCTTGACGAACCGATTAATCTCTTTCGCCTGAGACGCTTGGTTCAGAACAATCGCAGCAATGCCAAAGGTAAACACCGTTAATGTTGAAGAAATAATTGAAGGCGTCAGGAACAGACATAACGCCGCTATCGTTGACAGCCACAACAGGAGTTTACGTGGTAACATACTACTGATACTCATTGCTACACTTTCCCGGCTATTTAGCCTCGCCCCTTTCCCCCGCGAGCATCGTTTTCGCGAGTGCGGAAACTCAAAGATTTGATCGTCAAAGAAAAAGGATCTGCTCCCGAATTAGTGGAAATGATTATTCATGCGGTTGAAGCGATCCTGCGCTTTCACCAGTTTTTGAAAAACTATCGACGAAAATGTCCCCAAATTGATATAGATAAAAAGGGACTCCTTGTTTATTGTGTATGTTATCACCCACACGCAACAAGGGTCGCCTGATGAACCAAGCCGAAACCCCGCCCGCGCGTCCCATTATAAGCCTTCAATCTGTCCTCTTCAAGCCTTGCCGCCGTTATTTTGAGGAGATTTTATTCGGTTGCCTTTGCGCTGTCGGTCGCATTACCTCGCGGATACACATTGGCAACAACGACGGACGATACGGGAAGGTCTAACGTTTTTTCGCGCGCATTGGCTCGCAAGTTGACGAGATTCAACGACAATTGATTCTTTGGTTGCTTGCCAACAGTAACCTTTTTCCAATTGATTCGCCATTTATGCTGGTCATAGACGACACGCCCGTCAAACGGTATGGTCGGAAAGCGGAAGGGACGGGACGAATGTATGATCCGACAAATCACCACAGTCGAAACGCGCTTGTTATGGACGCTCGATCGTTATGAACGGGGTTGTCGTTACGCATCCTCAATACGGAACGAATTGTTTTCCCGTTGGCTGAAAATTTTATGTCAACAAAAACAAACCAGGCGCGATTAACGAGAGAATCCGTCTTCAATTCAAGAAGAAACACGAGAATGTAGCTGAATTGCTAGAGGAAATTGTTTGCGTAATTCGGAGGATCGAAAGACGTGTAGAAATTATTTTTGACCAAAGGTATTTAGCGGAAGACCTGTTCCAATCAATTCACGAGATGGAAGCGTTCGTCGTTACCCGATTCAAGAAGAACAACAACTTGTACGAGATCCCTGAAAGACCTTCCGTTCGTCGACGGGGACGTCCCCCCAAATATGGCGATTCCTTCAAATACCAAGATTTGGTCGCCCGAAACGAAGGTCAGATGCAACAAATGACAATCGAATGTTATGGTCGGAACGAGTTGGTTGAGTTTTGTTCATGCGTCGCGTTAAGCAGGATGACGGATAGACGACCCATCCAAGTCGTAGTCAGTCGGCTTATGCGCAAGGTTAAAGCCTTGATTCCCGTGTTGCTGTACTTTTCTAGCTTTTTCAAATCGCAAACACGTAAAAAACGAGGTTGTCATAAATTTCGTTTAATAAATCGCTGTTAATGCGATCGGTATATTGTTCGAAATAAAGCTCCCGCAACTGTTTTTTCCTCATCGCGCAAAGCTTCTCCCGACGAGACGGTCCGCGCTCCATATCGTCCCAAACATTTCGAAGACTTTTCAGTTCGTTTTCGTCTTGATCAAACGACCAAACTTCGACAAGCGAATACCACGCAATGACAATGGACGCGCTTGCCTGGCTCCGTTCGTAGCGTCGCGTTTGCTGGAGTCCTAAACCGCAGTCTTGTTTGAGATCTTTGAAGAGTTCTTCGATGCTGAAACGAAGAGCGTACTGTTTTATAACCTCTTCCGCCGACGTCGATATGTCCGACGACGCGAAGACTCCCCGCTCGCCAGCCTTTCCCTTCTTCCCGTCGACTAAACGACTCACGACGACTAAAATAGGCGAACCTTTGGCAATCCTTGTCAAAACCTGGCTCTTGTATTCGACGCAAGTTTTTTTCTCGCTTCCGTGCAAGTTAAAGACCGCTTGTTGTAACGGAATAGACGGATCGGCGACAATATCGCTGACTCGACGCGCTTCGCCGTATAAACGAGGGCGCCCTCGCCGCTTCGTCTCTTTCGGGACTTCTTCGGGAAGTTCATAAAAGACCGAATTCTTTTTCAACCTTGTGACAACTCGGACTTTCACGTTGTTAAGTTCTTTATTTTCACTATTGGAAGTCTTGTCGTCTTTCCTACCGCGCAAATTATTCCACAATTCAGTTGAAACGCAACCGCAATCATGCAACAGCGTAATTGTCGGGTTGATTCCCGCTTTTTCAAACGCTTCTTTAACGGCGAAAAAGAGTTCCTCCGCTATTTCAAGTTTTGTTCGGAACGACGGTCGAACCTCGACGGGAATCATTACCAACGAACGTCCATAACAATAGGAGTTGGCGTTTGCCTTATCGGTCGGATTGTGATGAAGTCCGGCGCCTTGAACCTTCTTGCCATAGCGCTTTATTGGCGCGTCGTCGACTATTAATTTGATCTCCGCAATTTTGCGCAATTCCAAAGATTCAATCAACCAAAGGGCGTAAGCTTTTTGTAACAATTCGTCTTTAAGTCCAATTCGCGTAAGTTGTTCGTACATTCGTTTGACTAAGCCCTCGGTATGTCCGCGCAGCCATGAGGTAATCGTTCCCGGTCTCATAAGCGCCCCGAAAAGTAATTTCCCCAAATATTGCGGGCTCGTAAAGGACGTTGCAAATCGCTACAATGAAAGACATGAACGCGACGGCGTGTCCGTTCATATTCGACTCCTTTCTGAAGGTTAATGGTTGAAGGAGTCGAATTTTAATTATTTCAATGGTTTGAGACAATATCTCCTTTTTTTCTAACGATCAAATCTTAGCGTTTCCGCAATCGCGAAAACGACGCTCTTGGGGGAAAGGGGGCGAGGCTAAAAAGCCGGGAAAGTGCAGTATCTGTCCGACGTCAAGAAAATGAAGGAAGATTCTGGATTGCTCTCAAGCTACACAATGCATGAACTATTGGATGAACCAGACGTTATTGAGTATTTCCAAACGCCTGAAAAATCTCCGTTTCAAGGAGAGGTTTTGAAGAAGCGGGAACAAATATATCGCGATCTTGGCGTCGCGCCCTTGCGGGAGTCGACAGTTTTTCGGTAACGGAAGAACTTCATAGTTACGTGTTGCGGGAATCCAAGATTCGACTCCTGATAGCGCGAGGCATAGCCGCCTCGATTAATTCGGTTTACGTCGCAACAGAAACGGACGTACAATTAGACATGGCGACGTTCACTTAGTTGGAAGACTCGCCGCGCGGATTGATCGAAAGCTCGAACGCGTCGGATTTGGTGGATTGCGGAGAGCGAATGACGCTGGGCAATCTGGTCAACCGCCGTTTCCGAGCGAAAGATTGGCGGTTGAAATACAGTCGATTCGTTCGAAATGTTGGCGGAACAGCGCGGATTGACCAAGGGGGGAGGTCGCGCGGAATTCAAAAGCGACGTCAAATCGTCTTTAAAGACGAGGCGATGAACCACTAAGAAAAAGCGACCCGAGGCTAATACCAGAGGTCGCTCTAAAAAAGCAAACGCCAACGCTTACAGCTTATAAACCGGAAAACAAAAACCCCGGTCGCCTTACGCCAAATCACGATCTTCGAACAATAGCAAAGACAACATCATCGCCACGACTGCGAACAATACGGAATATACGCCCGCATAGCCAATATATTCCCAACCGACGGGACGATCCATGGCAATGGCAGTTTCCATATTAAAATGATCAAGGATCGGCAAAAAGGCGCACACCAAATTGGCAAAAAAGCCAATGATTGGCATATCGACCACCGCGTCGGTCACAACGACCATCGGAACAATATGTCCCAGAACGTAAATGGTCAAGCAGATTGTTAAATTGGGCAACAGTGGTAAACGCGTTGAAATAGCGATAGAAATAGCGGCCAAAACAATGGTTTCAAAGTATGCGAGAAACAAACCAGGCACGATCCGACGAACATAACCCCAACATTCTACCCAGGTAGGCAGATCCTTAGCTGATTCTCGGGCGTCGTAAACCATCTTATAGGAAACTGTGTTTAGGAAAAAAATGCCAAGAATCAGAAAGAGAGCCGTAACGGCAATCATAACGCCAAGATATTTGCCAAAAACAAACTTTTGACGACCAACGGGCTTCGCCAAAATCATCAACGCTGTTTTGCCTTCAATTTCTTCGGCAATAGACGTGCTTGCCGTCCAAATCGCAAGGAAAACGCAGGCAAGTTTGACAAGAGTCAACCCTTGCGAAACGACAATCTTGATATCTTCGCCAAGAGTGTGATAGGGAAGAAAGGGAAAAATAAACAAACCAAAAAGACCAACCAACGCTAAAATGAGAAACCCAAGCAATAGCGCCGCTTCTAGGAAGAAGGAGACGCATTAACAAGACTAAAACGACGAAAACCGCCACGACAACCAAAGCTATCGTATCAACTTTGGAAGCGGCGCTAAGCCAAGCTGGCAACCCAAAAACGGGCTCCAAATTGGTAGATAGTAACGATTGCATTACCAATAATCTCCTCGCAAGCGCAAAAGTAACAAATCCTCGTAAAAGAACTGGAACGCGAGCGCTCTCATGGAGAACGCTACAACTCAACATGACAGTAAACTATATAACTTGCGCCTATTCTACTCCAACATAGCGCGTTTGACAAGAACCGTTTTAACTCAGTCTTGTATTTATGCCAAAAACTTTTATACTGGCTTTGGTCTGAAGTGAAAAAGATTAGCTTAGTCTGTTTAATCACTTCCCATTTGTTCCTGACGCCAGAATTATTCCGGATTATCGCGTTTGGAATTAAACCTGCTTTCTGAGTCCCGACGAAGCAAATTGTTCGCCTAATGTTTTCGTTTTATTATGAACAACCTCTTTTCAATAAAACTTCGAGGATTTGTCGATTGTACGGATCAAAGCCTTTTTGCTAAGTTTTTCCGAACGTTTGCTTTGTTCGCGTCTATCCCCTATTCCATGATTATTCGCTTAAGGAACGCGATGTACGCTTATGGGGTCATCCGAGAAACGCATGTCGCGTGTAAGACCGTTGTTGTCGGCAATTTAACCTTAGGAGGAGTTGGCAAGACGCCATTCATAGGATGGTTGACTAATCACTGTCTAGAGCTTGGCTTAAAGCCAGGTTTGATCAGTAGAGGGTATAAGGGCAAACAACAACAATCATTATATGTTCCAACCGCTTCCAACGACTTTAGACAACGCGCAAAAAATTTTAGAAACGCCGACAAATATCGAAAGTTCAACGACGAGGCTATAGAACACGCGTTGCGTTTTCCAACAATCCCTCATTTTCTTGGAGCGAATCGAGTAAAGGTCGCGCGCGCGCTGCTGGCGCAACATCCCGAAGTCAACGTTTTGCTTCTGGACGACGCGTTTCAGCATCGACGCATTGCGCGAGACTTCAACATTCTTATTCTCGACGCTCTCAATCCCTTTGGAGGAGGTCGAGTCGTTCCTTCCGGTTTTTTACGCGAACCTCTTTCCGGAATGAGCCGGGCAAACGCAATCTTGCTTAATCGAGCCGATCTTATTCCACAATCTGAAAGAGAAAGAATACGTTCGGAAGTCGAAAAAACGGCGTCCAACGTAGCGTGGGCGGAAATAGCGCAACGCCCTCGGCGCGTTATTCGATACCAGAAGTCGATTTCCCAAACTGAAGAAACGACGTCTATCGCTTTGACTCAAAAAATCGACTTCTGGGACTGGAAGGCGTCTTCAGCATCAAAGAAAAGCTTCGTTGCCTTTTGCGGACTTGGCGCGCCGCAAGGATTTCAGAAGACTCTTGAAAATGAAAAACTCGACGTCAGACAGTTTATCCCATTCCCCGACCATTGCGTTTATTCTCCGGAATATTACGATCAACTCCTCTTAGAGGCCAAACGAGTTGACGCTCAGGCTTTC
>CAMZEO010000169.1 GCA_947305735.1 uncultured Planctomycetales bacterium
GTGCTTTTTTGTTGAGGTCTTCGCGAACGCTGTTTTCCAGAATCGTCGCGTCGATCGTGCTGTTAAATTTGGCGACTCCGATCGTTTTGCAGAAGAGCCTGATCGCTTCGGGGGTGTAGCCGCGGCGACGCAGACCGCAGATCGTCGGCATGCGCGGATCGTCCCAGCCGTCGACGTAGTTGCTCTTCACGAGTTCGAGCAACTTGCGTTTGCTCATGACCGTGTACGTCAGATTGAGGCGCGCGAATTCGATTTGTTGCGGATGGTAGACTCCGAGTTCGTCGAGGAACCAGTCGTAAAGGGGGCGGTGATGCTCGAATTCGAGCGTGCAGATCGAGTGCGTGATTCCTTCGATCGAGTCTTCAAGGCCGTGCGCCCAGTCGTACATCGGATAGATGTTCCACTTATTGCCCTGCCGGTGGTGCGGGGCGCGAACGATGCGATACATAACCGGGTCGCGCATATTGAAGTTTGGAGAAGCCATGTCGATTTTCGCGCGAAGCGTTTTGGAGCCGTCGGGGAATTCGCCGTCGCGCATGCGTTGGAAGAGGTCGAGATTCTCTTCGATCGTTCGATCGCGCCAGGGACTCGGGGTTCCGGGGACGGTCGGAGTTCCGCGCGTTTCGCGAATCTGGTCGGCGGTCAGATCGCAGACGTACGCCTTGCCTTTCTTAATGAGCTGGACGGCGTATTCGTACATCTGCTCGAAATAGTCGGACGCGAAGAAGAGTCGGTCTTCCCAGTCGGCGCCGAGCCACATGGCGTCTTCTTTAATCGATTCGACGTACTCGACGTCCTCTTTCGCGGGGTTGGTGTCGTCAAAGCGAAGATTGAATTTTCCTCCAAATTCTTTCGCCATGCCGGAATTTAAAACGATCGACTTTGCGTGACCGATATGCAGATAACCGTTTGGTTCCGGAGGAAAACGCGTGTGGACGCGCCTTTCAAAACGACCCGTCTCGTTGTCGCGTTCGATGATCTGTTCGATGAAATGGAGGGATCGAGGTTCTTTGGAGGATTCGTTGGCTTCGGATTTCGATTCGACGGACATTTGTATGTATCTCTGTTTGCGTTTGTTTCGGCGGAAAACGCGCTAAGGGCGTCGCGCGGCGCGAATTTGTCGGTTCGAGCAATTCGCAACGGCTCGCGTTCGCGCCGTGAATAATACCGCCATTATAACGATTTGTCAAGAAAACAAAGCGGGGCGTTCCTTTTTAACGAGGTTCGTCGCGCCGTTTTCCAGACGACGCGGCGGCGCGGCTTGACGGCGTTCCCGGCGGTCGGCTTCTTTCGTCGGAAGCGCGACGATACAAAAAGAGCCGAGTTCTTTAACCCGGCTCTTGCGTTTTATCGGACCGTCGCGAGGTTTATCCGTTTATCGTTAGTAGATCGCCGTGCTGCCGGGGGCGAATCCGGTCGACGTCGTTTGCGGTTCGTAAACGACCCCGGAATAGGGATCGGAATCGACGGGATAGGAATTAGACGGAGGCGAGATTCGAGACTGCGCGGAGTTCGAATCATAGTTCATGGCGACCGATTCGACGCGACCCGTCGAAGCGGGGGATTGCGCGTCGTAATCGACCAGATAAGGATTGGACGCGACCGGGAAGTCGCCGCTTTGATTAGACGCGACGGAGCCGGGCGCAAACCCTTGCGCCGTCGGAAAATCGTTTTGCGCCGTCGGGAAGTTATTTTGCGCCGTCGGGAAATCGTTTTGCGCCGCTGGGAAAGGAGCGGAAGCAGGCGCTGCGTTTTGGGCAAAAGCGGCGTTCGGCTCGACGTAAGGCGTCATATAAGGATCGTCGGGTCGAGCGTTCGCTCGCGCGCCGTCAAAGGTCGCGTACGTTTGCGTTCCACTGGAAGACGCAGGCGACGCGTCCGCAGGCGCGGCTTCCGTCGGAGCCGCGTTCGTCGCGAAGGTCGCTTGCCGATCCTGTTCGCGCGAGGATTCCGCAGGCGCCGAATCGACGGCGACGCTCGCTTCTTCTTGAGGCGCGAACTTGCTCGTCGACTCTTCAACTCCGTATTTGCCCTTTTGAACGATCGATTCCGTATCCTTCGCGTTTTCCTTGGAGTCGCTGATCGAATAATTCTCGGGCGGCGGAGTTAAGTCGTCAAGTTCGTCCAATTCGCCGGGCGGATTGGCAGACGAAGCTTTGGGCTCCTTGGCAAAAGGATTGCGCATTTTGAAGCCCGATTGACATCCGACGGTTCCCGCGACGAGAACGAACGCGGCAAATAAAACGAGCGGCGTTTTCAACGACGATTTCATCGTTATTACTTCCTTTGACTTCCTTGCCTTCGACGACGAACGCTTGGCGCAATTCGTCCCAACAACAAACCTCGAGACGCGCTTCGCCTCAGTAGATCGCGCATATTCGCGTTCGTAATAAGGCGCCGCGTACTTCCCTTATCGGACTCTAATCGTAAAACTAGAGTATAAATAATCTAATTAGGTAAATTTTTCTGATTTTAACAATGTTATTCGCCATATTAATTATTTTGGAAAACTTACGCAAGATTGAACGCGAGAAATTTGTTGAGATTGACGTTTTTTATGATTGTAGTAATAATAACTAACGAGTTGAACTTTTACGGTCGATACATCAGACCAGGGTTTTTGTTTTTTGCCGACGTTCAAACTTAGAAAATTGAAACGACAATGATGAGAAAAGGCAGTTCGCTTCGGCGCATAGAAGACTCGACAAATTGGGAGCGTTTCACTGCGGGCGTTGCCAAAATCGGCCGTTCGATTTCCGGTCGCGTGGCTTTCGCCGGCAATCTTGCCGTGTTCGCACTTTCGACCTTTTTTTGGCTTGTCGCCAAAGGTCCCCGACGCGAAACGTTGACGCACTGCTTTTATTTTATAGGCGTTTTGAGCATTCCCGTCGTTATGCTAACGGGCACTTTTATCGGCATGGTTCTCGCGGTTCAGGCTTATCCTCAATTTAAAGTCGTGGGGCTGGAAACTCATATTGGAGCGGCGATCAATCTTTCTTTGGTGAAGGAACTTGGTCCGGTTTTGGCGGCGACGATGCTCGCGGGCCGCGTCGGAAGTTCCATCGCGGCGGAATTGGGCACGATGCGCGTTACGGAACAGATCGACGCGTTGGCGAGCATGGGGGTCAATCCGATTCATTATCTTGTCGTTCCGCGTTTTATCGCCTGCCTGATTCTGATTCCCGGTCTGACGCTTTTCGCCGACTTGCTTGGCGTCGTCGGAGGGGCGTTCTTCAGTATCGAGTTATTGAACGTCGACTGGAGTTATTACTGGGAATGGTCGCGCAACGCCGTCGCGATGTTCGACATATTTGCCGGCATGTTCAAAACGCTCTTTTTTGGCGCGGCGATCGCTCTGATTTGTTGTCATCAAGGTTTCCGTTGCGGAGCCGGCGCGGAAGGCGTCGGCAGGGCGGCGACGAGTTCTTTCGTCATTTCTTTCGTGTCGATCTTGTTCCTTGACTTGCTTCTCGACGTGTTTCTCGATCAGGCTCAGCTGTGGCTGACGGGAACGCGCGCGGGTTCGGTCGTATAACGAGCGCATTTGCGACATACACCCTTATTACTGCCGCCGGGAGTGAGAAAAACAGCCATGTCGACGCCTAATTCAAACCGAACGCCGTCGGATCCTCGTCCTTATCTTTTCCCGAAGCTTGAAGGGCAAGAGCCCGTTGAAGATTCGTCGGAAATCAGCGGGATCGAAGGCGCCGTTTTTGTCGATGAAGTAGGGAACAAAAAGGTTCTGCGACGTCGTCCGCCGTTGCTTCAGATTGATCGGTTGAACGTGATTTTCGGAGAAAATCAAGTTCTTCGCGATATTAATTTGAAAATACGGCGCGGAGAAACGGTCGCCGTGATCGGCGAGAGCGGGTGCGGCAAGACCGTCTTGTTGAAGAACATGATCGGATTGATCGCGCCGACGTCGGGACGAGTCCTGTTCAATGGACGCGATCTTTCCGAGCTTACCGACAAAGAGCTGACGGAAACTCGCTCTCATTACGGTTTCGTCTTTCAAATGGCGGCTCTTTTCGACAGTATGACGATTTCCGAAAACGTCGCGTTTCCTCTTCGTCAGCATCGTAAAACGATGAGGCGTTCCGAAATTTACGGTCGCGTCGAATGTCTGCTTGAAGAAGTCGGGTTGAATCCCGGCGTCGTGTGGAACAAGACGCCTTCGGAAATATCCGGCGGCATGCGCAAACGCGTCGGGTTCGCTCGCGCGCTGGCGATGGAGCCCGAGCTGATGCTTTACGACGAACCGACGACCGGACTCGATCCGATTATGAGCGACGTCATTAACGAACTAATGATCGGCGTTCGCGACAAGCGTCGCGTAGCGGGGGTGCTCGTGACGCACGATATGAAATCTGCTGTTAAAGTGGCGAATCGACTCGTGATGCTCTATCCTCAGTCGATGTTGAAACCGGACGAACCTCAGGTAATCTTTGACGGAACGCCGGAGGAGATCGTACAGTCGACCGATCCTCGCGTCTCGCAGTTTATTCGCGGAGAAGCGGGCGATCGCATTCGCGAGTCGAATAAATCGTGATAATTGGAATAAATGATAAAATTTTCTCAAAAAGTAAAATTCTTTTAATTGTTTTATCTTTTTTAACCGATGTAGCTAATTAAGTCTGGCGCCAGAATTGGCGTCGGCTTGCGGCGGATTTGTCGCCGCGAGCGTCGCGAATCGACCGTTCAGCCGTCCTGAATCGTCGGATGCGTCGGCGCAAGGCCTTTTCTTTTCGCGCTTGTCGGAGATTAGTTATGAGCAACCGTAGAATGGAATTTTTCATCGGAATGATGGTGATAGGGATTATCGCCGGCGTTTTTGTGATGACGTTGTTGTTCCATTCGGAGAGCGGCTTCTTCGTAGGGGGCAACCGCGGCGCCAGGATGAGCATTGAGTTCAAAAACGGCGCCGGAATTAGTCAGAATTCTCTGGTGTTGAAAAACGGCATTAAAATCGGACGCGTCTTCTCGGTCGTTCTTATCGACGACGCCGATAATTCTCACGTCGTCGTCACGTTCGAGTTGGAACCCGAGGCCAAGATCTACTCAAACGAAGTCGCGAAGATCAACCGCACTTTTTTAGGGGACGCTTCCATTGAAATCGTCGACAACCCCGATTATAAAAAGGGCGCGGATCCCGAGCCGACTCTTTTAGGGCCCGGCGCAAGATTGACCAGTTTGAAAACCGCCGACCTTATGGGAACGGTCACCAATCTTGAAGGGGATCTTGGAAAGGCTCTTCAGAACGTGAATCAAGCGAGCGAGGGCGTCGCCGAGTTTATGCAGAAAGTCAATCGTTTTATCGGGGACGAGGACGAACTTCAAGAGAAGAAGGAACGCCTTCAGAACGTGTTTACCGAATTGACGGACGCTCTTGTATCTATCCGCAATCTCGCCGGTCATATGGACGACGTCGTTTCCGACGAGAATTTGAAGAGGAGCATTTTAGAGACGACGGAGAAAATTCCCTCGATCGTCAGGCGCGTCGACGAGATCGCGAGCAAAGCCGACGCGTTCATGGTCAACGCCAACGAGATGAGTTCCGACGTTCGCGAGACGCTTTCGCGCGCGGGAACCACGTTTGATCTTGTCGACAAGAACCTGGACAATATCAACGTTTTCACGACCGCGCTCGCTTCCGACGGACCGGAGATTATGACGTCGCTCAACGAGGGCGCGTACGAGATCAAAGGCGCGATCGGCGACGTGAAAGGCGCTGTCGAGAATATCGCTCGTCTGGCGGACAGCGTGACCGAACAGTTGGACAATCACGACACCCCTCTTGGACTTTTGACAGACAAAGAGATCGCGACCGAACTGCGCAAGGTCGTCGCCAACGCCGAGGAACTCACGGAAAAACTTTATCCGATTCTTGACGACGCTCGCGCTTTTTCCAATAAGATCGCGCACAAGCCAAGTTCTCTTCTTTGGGATAAAACGCAGAGCAAAGGCGGCGTTCTTTCCGACCGATTTGGCTGGCAGACGAAATCGCCGTCCGGGGGCGTGTCGTCGCCGCTCTATCGTCAGACGCCCGGCGGCGCGAAGATTTGCGGCAGAAATTACTACCGCCCGAGCGCCGACGTCGACTTTATGGATCCGCGAACGCGCGCCGTTTATGAGAACGAATTGTCGGCTCGCGCGTTTAACGAACGCGTCGTTTCCGCTTGCGATTCGACGGATTTTTACGCTCAAAGTTTCGTCGACGGGGGATTTGCCGATTCGTATTGCTCGCGCGCGGTTCCCGAAACGAACGGATTTGCCTCGCGTAGTGATCTTGGCGCTCGCATCAAGGAACGAACGTCGCGAATTCGGTGGTCGCTCGACTCGTTTTGGAGCAAATTCTCGTCCGGAAAGCGACGCGACGCGATTGGCGACGCTTTTAAACCGGTTCAAACGGTCGGTTATGACGCTTTTCCGGGCGCGACGATCGCGATCGATCAGGCGGGATACTTCCAGGACGACGGTTTTAACGGACTTTGCGTCGGCGGAAACGGAATCCAATCTGGCGTTTTTTTAGGCGGCGAGGACGGCTCTTGCAATCCGCCGTCGCTTGGATTTCCCGCTTGCGAGGCGCCGACTTGCGACGTCCCCGGTTGCGGCGTCGCTCCATCTTGCGGCGACGTTTGCGGAACGAACGGCGACGCCGACGTCGCCGCTTGCGACGGACAAACGACGGGTTCTGGTTACCAGCCCCAAAAAGTCGGCTCGTACCGAAGTCAGGAACCGCGTCGGATGGAATTCAGCGTCGCGGACAGAGCCGAGCAAATTGAAGAGCTCCCGAGTTCAATCAACCGTCCTTCTTCTCGCGCGAGCGCGACGGGAAGCGCGTTTGAGGACGACGGTCTACCTCTTCAGTTCGCTCCGCCGACTCGAAATTAAAGTGAGGACGATGATGGTTGCGAACCCGAATAGGATAGAAAACGTCGCGATTATCGGAAGCGGACCGGCGGGGTGGAGCGCCGCGATCTACGCGGCGCGCGCCGCGCTTGAGCCGATCGTGGTCGAAGGCGCGCTGACCGCCGAAAACCAGGAGGCGGGAACATTGCCGATGGGACAACTTGCGACGACGACTTTCGTCGAGAATTATCCCGGCTTTCCCGCCGGAGAGCTCGGGGGGTATCTCGAGTCCGCGCTTGACGAAGAACGAATGAGGCTTCTGCCTCCGGAAGCGTTCGGCGCGCCCGGCGAGCGGAACGGCGCGCACGGCGCGGCGCTCGTCGAGCTGATTCGACGCCAAGCGTTAAATTTTGGCGCGAGAACAATAGGCGAAGACGTCGTCGGCGTCGATTTTAGCAAGCGACCGTTTGAACTTCGTCTTTCCGACGATTCGACGCTTTTGACGAAGAGCGCGATTGTGGCGACGGGCGCGTCCGTTCGCTGGCTTGGTCTTCCTTCCGAGGAACGCTTTAAGAACAACGGGGTCAGCGCGTGCGCCGTTTGCGACGGCGCTTCTCCGCGCTTTGCGAATCGTCCGGTCGTCGTTGTCGGCGGAGGCGACGTCGCCCTGGAAGACGCCGAGTATCTTGCGAAATTCGCGAGCGCCGTTTTCGTCGTTCATCGTCGCGACGAGTTGCGCGCTTCCAAAGCGTCGGTTTCTCGCGCGGCGTCCAATTCGAAGATCGCGTTTTTGTGGAATCGCGTCGTCCGCGAGATTTTAGGAGACGACGAATCGGGCGTGACCGGCGTTTTGTTGGCGAACGCGCTTAATCCCGACGAACCGACGATGAAGTTGGAGACTTCCGGCGTTTTTGTCGCGATCGGACGTCGTCCCAACGTCGATTTTCTGGACGGCGCGCTGGAATTGACAGAACTTGGAAACGTCAAACGAACGGTTCCTTTCCGAACGAACACGAGCGTTTCCGGCGTTTTTGTCGCGGGGGACGTCGCCGACGATCGTTATCGACAGGCGATTGTCGCGTCGGCGTCCGGCGCCTGCGCCGCAATGGACGCCGAAAGGTTTTTGAACGAACGTTAACGTCGGCGACGTCGTTGGACTTGTCGGACGTCGCAACGTTGGTTTTTATAAAACGGAAACCTTTTCTAAAAAACTTGACGAAAAGAGTTGACGTTTGCGGGATTTCGGGGTAGAATCCACAATGGATGGGAGTTTTGGGGAAGGTTCTTTCGGAAGCCAGACGTCGAGAACCTCTTCCCGGAATTATTTTGGAGACGTTAAACGGACTCGCGTTCGCGTCGGGTTTTCTTGGGTTTAGAGAATTGCAATGAAAGTATATTACTATACTTGTCCTCGTTGCGGAAGGGTTTGGAAGAAGTATTTCCCGCATCCCGTGATGCAGTGTAAGTTTTGCGACGAAACTTGGCGCACCGCAGGACGTAAAGGAACCAAATCGCGGTTTTCCCTCTCGGCCACGTTATTGTGGTTGATCGCGGGTTTGGCGGTTGTTTTCATTGCTTGGAAGACGGTTGCTTTTTTCGGCGTAAGCGTCTCCGGACCTAAAAACAATCCGGCGGTAATCGTGGCGCCGCCGGAAATTGTCGACGGAGAAGCAAGCGACGATTCTTTGGGACGGGCGAGAACGGAGGCGGAAGACTCCGACGCTGATTCCGGAGGGGCGGTCGAGTCGCGCGCGACGAACTGACTAAACGACGATAGGCCGACGTTCATTACGACGTCGGCTTTTTATTTTACCACAATCGAGAAAAAACTCCGTTTCCGGTATCGATCGATGAGACATGCATCATTTAATATCGATGATTTCAAAAACAGTGTCAGGCAAATCAATATCTGGATCAAATGGCACAAAGAGGTTAAAGGCTTTCTTTTTTCCCAGCTTCACATTCTCACGGATTCTGTAAATCAGTTCACCTGCTGTCCAGTTCAGACCGTTCTTCCAGATAAGAAAAGCATATCTATATGCTTTTT
>CAMZEO010000170.1 GCA_947305735.1 uncultured Planctomycetales bacterium
CGTTTATAGAGAAACTGCGCCTCAACTCGGCGGACGTCCGTTTTGCGGTCGGACAGCCTGGCGGACCTCGATATAGCCAGGGAGCGTCGCAAACACTTAAAGCGTACGACGTTCCGCAACGAAGTTCCATGGAGCAACTCGACGCGCTCCTTGACAAACTCGACGCGAATCCGACGCCCGAACTCGTGTACGCTTACGTGGAAGCGGCGTATCTTCAGGCGCGAACGAGCGAAATTCGCAGACCGGACGTCGCCAAGCGACTCTACGTTTCCGCCGCGCTTTACGCGTACCACTATCTGTTCAATCCCGCGCTCAACGCGCAACGCGATTCCGTGTTCAACGCGCAATTTCGCGACGTCGTCATTCTGTATAACGGCGCGTGCGAGCGACTCTTTCATTTGACGCTTCCTAACGACGACGAAGCGGAATTTCCGTTTCAACACGATAAAATCTGTCGACTCGCGCTTGATTCGTCCGTTTACTCGATCTATACGCGCGTCGCGTCTTGCGCCTGGAACGAGGACGAATTGGAGTCGTTCAAGCTTGTCGCCGATTGCCCGGTCGAGTCCCTTTCGTTCGATTGTCGCAGGTCGGGATTCGGCGTTCCGCTTGTCGCCAAACGCCGCGCCGTTCCAAATGTCCGGCGCCCGGAAGAAGAGTATTATCCCGCCGATTTGCAATTTCCCGTAACGGCGATTTTGCGTCCGAATTTGGCGATTCCTCTCGGCTCCTTGCCGCCGATCGATCCCGACGCGCGATTTTCCTCCGTCGAAGAAGAAGAGTCGCAGGCGACGCTTGAGATTTACGATCCGTTCGCCGACTCGATTCTTTCCGCGTTTGGACGAGAACTTCTACTCGAAACGGATATTACGACCCCTCTCGCGTATTTTCTCAATCAGAAGAGTCAACTTAACGCGTCGAGCGCGCAAAGAGGGCTTTTGCGTCCGGAAGAATTTTTTGAGATATTGCCGACCGATTCGCCGACGCGCGAACGAACGTTGCAGGGTTTGTATATGCTCGAGCCGTACGATCCGAAAAAAATTCCCGTCGTTATGACTCACGGTCTTGGGTCGTCGCCGTCGACCTGGTTGGAAATGTACAACGCGTTGCGCAACTCGTCGGATATTCAAAACGCTTATCAATTCTGGTTTTATTTCTATCCGACGGGACAGCCCTTCTGGACGTCGGCCGCGCAATTGCGCCTTGAACTCGCGCGTCTTCGCGAAACCGTCGATCCGAATCACAAAGAGTCGGATCTCGACCAGATTGTCCTCGTCGGACACAGTATGGGCGGCTTGATTTCGCGTATGCAGGTGCAGACGAGCGGGGACAGCATTTGGAAAAGAATCTCTCGCGCGCCGTTGGACGAACTGGACTTTGACGAGGAAACCAAGGAAGATTTGCGCTCTTGGTTCTTCTTCGAGGCGAATCCTTCGGTGACTCGCGTCGTTACGATCGCGACGCCTTTTGAAGGGAGTCAATTCGCGAACAATTTTACGCAATGGCTCGCCGAACACGCTATCGCGATACCGCAACGCGTGACGCGGGTCATCGCGTCGACGAACGACAAATCGATCGAGCAACTCGACGATCCGACCCTTTTGGAAACGAACACAAGCGTCGATTCGCTCTCGCCGAAATGTCCGATTTTTGCCGCGCTCGACGAATGCGAGATTCCCGACAACGTCGCTCTCAACAACATCGTCGGAGTTCTGCCGACGCTTGCCAACCGGAAATTTATGTCAAAAAAGAGCGACGGGGTCGTCGAATTTTGGAGCTCGCATCGCGACGATGTCGAGTCGGAAAAAGAGGTTTCGGCGTCTCATGTGAACGTTCAGATACATCCGGCCGCTATTCTCGAAGTCAAGCGGATTTTAACGCGACATCTTGATTTAGCGCGAAGAAGTCCGAACGTTCCGGCAAACGGTTCCTATTGGAATCCCGACGACACTTCCGCTTACGCCAAGCCGACTCTTGACAACCCTTATACGGACGATTACGATAGAGATCGCGTCTTTCATCAGGATCCGAACAAACGCCGTTACGGGTATTAATTTGCCGAGCCGCGCCTTCTTGACAACGTTGACGGTTCTCGCGAATCTCTTATAATCGGAAAGAAACGCCCCCCTCTCCAAGGAGCCTTGCCCAATGTCCACGCCCCCTTCGTATCGCGTTCGTCCGTCTCGTCTAACGGCAAGTCAAGCGACTCCGCCCGGATCGAAGAGCATTACGAACCGCGCGCTTCTCATCGCGGCTCTCGCGAACGGCGACACGGTTCTTTCGGGCGCGCTCGACGCCGAAGACACGCGCGTTATGCTCGACGCGTTGCGAACGCTTGGACTCGACGTCGGGTTTGACGCGACAAAACGAATCGCGCGCGTCGCTGGCGCCGGCGGCGTTTTTCCGTGTAAAAATGCTGATATTTACGTCGGAAACAGCGGAACGACGACGCGTTTTCTAACCGCCGCGCTCGCGTTTGCCGAAGAAGGCGTCTATCGGCTTGACGGAAAACCTCGCATGCGCGAACGACCGATGGGGGATTTGCTCGACGCGCTTCGCTCGCTTGATCGCGACGTCTCGAGCGCGTTGAATAACGAGCGTCCGCCGCTGGAAATTCGCGGCAAAAAAGACGAGGTTTGTTCGGCGCGAACCGTCGGAATCGCCGCGAACGTTTCGAGTCAGTTCCTGAGCGGTCTTCTCATGGCGGCGCCGCTGTTGAAACGCGAGTTAAACGTCGAGATTGACGGGACGCTGGCGTCTCGTCCTTATGTCGAAATGACGCTTGACGTTATGCGCGCGTTTGGCGTTCAAGTCGAGGCGGACGAAGCGTTTCGCCGGTTCAGCAATTTTCACGCGGGGGAGTATCGCGGACGAGAATACGCGATCGAGCCGGACGCGAGCGCCGCAAGTTATTTCTTCTCGCTTCCCGCGATTCTTGGGGGGGAAATGTCCATTAAGAATCTTTCGCGCGACGCGCTTCAAGGCGACGTTCGATTTGTCGATTGTCTCGAACGGATGGGGTGCAAAGTCGTCTGGGGCGCCGACTATATTACGGTCGCGCGCGACGCGGACGCGCCGCTTTACGGGATCGACGTCGATATGAACGAGATTCCGGACGTCGCGCAAACGCTCGGCGTCGTCGCGCTGTTTGCGGAATCGCCGACGACGATACGCAACGTCGCGAATATGCGCGTTAAGGAGACGGATCGCCTTGCCGCGCTAACTTCCGAGTTGCGCAAACTTGGCGCCGACGTCGAGGAACGACCGGACGGTCTGACGGTCGACCCGACGGTTCGACCGCTTCATGGCGCGTCGATCGCGACCTACGACGACCATCGCATGGCGATGAGCTTCGCGCTCGCAGGACTGCGCCTGCCCGGCGTCGTTATTGAGAACCCCGAATGCGTCGCGAAAACGTATCCGAGTTTCTTTGACGATCTTGAACGCGCGACGGAGCCAAAGTAATCGCGTCGACCCTTCGCTTGAGTTCCCGAGGATGCGCCCGATTAGAATAAACCGGCGTCGAGCACGACGACGACCGGACGGTGGTCGGACGCTACTTTTTCCTCGACGACGCGCGTCTCTTTGACCGCGTTTTTCCAGTCTTCGGCGGAAATCGCGCCGGTCGGATCGGCGGCGAAGACGTAGTCGATGTGGACGGTCGGCTTGTCGGCGGGGAAGGTGTTCGCCGCGTCGTCGTTGAGCGTCGTCCAGTCTTTTTTAAGCGTTTTAATCGACTCTTCTTTTATCCCCGCGTTGAAATCGCCGCATATAACGACCGGCTTCTTTTGCTCCTTCATCTTTTTCGTGACGATTTCGGCTGAAGTCGTTCGATCTTTTTCGGTCAATGACCAGTGAGTGCAACAGAAGACGAATTTTTCGAATTCGACGACAAGAAGACAACGTTCTTCTTCCGAGCCGGGAAGAGGATAATAATTGACGTCGATCGGTTTCTCCTTAGAGAGAATCCCAATTCCATATTGTCCGCCCTGAAATTCGATAGCCGGACCAAACGACGGGATCATGTTCGTCAACTTGGCGAATTCGCCGAGCACGTCGGCGCCCTTTGATCGCTTCGTTTTAAAATCGAGTTCCTGAATGGCGACGACGTCCGGCGCTTCTCTGTTGACGACGTCGCAGGTTCGCGCGTAATCGACCTTGTCGTCGAGTCCCGCCCCGTTGCGAACGTTGTAGGACATAATTACAAAATCGTCCGCCGCTTGAGCGGTCGAAATCAGGAACGCCCCCGTCAGAGCGAGCGCGAGGGGCAGAATTTTTCCAAAGGAACAGCTTTTTTTCATGAGTTCGTCGTCTTCATTACAGGGCGTGGAAAACCGCGCGAAGAGAAACGCCCTCTTGCCGACTTCGCCGAAACTACTGCTTCGATCGCTTATCGCTTGTCGCGACGTTTTCGACCGAAGTCCATTGCGCCAAAACGGCTTCAACGCGCCTGTCCAGCTCGTCGAGCTTCAAGAGGAGTTCGTCGTGTTGCGAGTCGATACGTCTGGACGCGAAATCGAACTTCGATTCCGCCGTTTGAGTCGTTTGCGTCATGGTCGGGTTCCGCTGTCGGCGTCCCTTCGACGCGTCCCGCGAAAAATTCGCCAGGATCGCGCCGATTATAGCGGGCGCGTATTTTGAAAACAACAGGATTTTTATCGTCCAGGAAACGACGGCTCAAAAAAAGATTTGTTATTAGCGGTAGAAACGGTGTAAAGATATTAATTTTTTTATTTTGTCTATCTTGTGGTTTTTGCCTGTTTAAAACTAGTATTTCTTGTTGAATCCCGCGAAGAACAGGTAGTCGACGTATCCCTTAGCCATGCCGACGTCGTACTTAACAAAGACGTCAAACGTGTCGCGGAGCGCGTAATCGAGCCCGGTTCCGAGGTCGATTTGGTCGCGCGCCTTTTTGTGTCCGGCATGCCGATACGCGACGGGAATCGGCGCTTGGTCGTCGATTGCGTAGATAGCTCGCGAACCGAATTCGTGAGACCAGTCGACGGTAATATACGGCTTGGCGACGCCTAACGCCGTCGCGTATTCCCAGCTGAATAGACTTCCTATCCTCAAGCGATACGAGGTATCGGAGAATTCCTTGGGGCGCTCGTTTGAGACGAAGAAGCGTTCGCCCTTTTCCGGCTCGACCAAACTGAGAATTCGCAAATTGACGCGCGGTTCGACGCGCGTGTATCCCCTGTCGAATTTTGCTCCGAATTCCGACTCGAAATACCATTCGGTCGTTGAGAATCTTCCTTTCGCTCCGGAGTCAATTTTTGTCTGTCGAGCGTAATTTTTCGCGTTGCCGTACAGCAGGTCGACGCGCCAAAGAGCGTCAAAAACGCTCATGTGAAGAAAGCCCGCGACAGAATCGACGGTCATGTCGTAAGAACTTGGGTTTTTGGCGTTGAGCGTAGTTTGCGCTCCTTGAACTCCGTACCCCCAGAGGAAATAGTCGGTCAAGGTCCAGTCTTGTCCGAGGACTCCGCCGTAAGAGCCGACGTTGAACCCGCCCGCGTCGACGGCGCGGCTTTGCTCTTCCTGCGTTCCCCAGGAGCCAAACGCGCAACCGAAAACTCGACCCCGATAAGGAGCGACCGAAAGCGCTGAAAGATTAGCTCCCCGAGCGATCAACTGGTCGTCTGTCGAAGACGGCTCTTTAAGAACGTCCGCGCATTGCGACAACACTGATTCCGGCAAGAGAGACGAGCCTGGAAAATATTGGGTCGGTTCTTGAGCAAGAATAGCGCGCGAGCCGACGCACGCGATCGCCGCCAACGCGACGAACGCGCTTAACGCGTCAAACTTGCGGCGTTTAAAGAACACTACGACGAGCCTTTGTTAATTCTAAACTGAAAACGACGTTGGAAAGTTGCGCGACTTCGATATCTACTCCGCGGAAACCCCTTGCGGTTTTTCCGCGACGACTTCCGCGTCGGGCGCCTTTGTTTCGCCGACGCTCTCCTTTGCGACGATTTCCTCCGCCGCGTCGACCGCCGACGGCTTGAGAAAGACCGCTTGGGCGACCATCGAGTCGTCGTCGTTGTTTTTCGAGAGCACGCACCCTTTTTCGTTCTTATCAAACCCAAGGGTAAGCGCGTGACTCTCCCTTGGACTGAGCAACGCCAAGTACGCGCCTCCGTCTTCGTTGATGGCGAGTTCTCCGAACACGGGGCTTGTCATATCGATGGGATCGTCCGGGGTTGACTGTAGTTTTTGCGCCAGGACGCGCATCGCGCCGATTTTCTCGGCGTATAGTCCTTTTTGAGCGAATAGCGAACCGTCCTTTATCTCCAACGTCGCCGTTTGCGTTTTCGGATCGACGAGAAGAACGCTGTCGTTGACGACGAGCGAATCGACGACGAGTTCTTTAAAACGGTTCTGATCGCCGACGTTGACGGGAACGTTTTGAGTCGTCGCGGAGTGATCCTCCAGATACCATGCGGTTCCGACGGCGGAAAGAGCGCCAACGATAGCGGAAATAAAGCAGTTGAAAAACGTTCCTTGCATTCTTGCAACCCTTTGATTGTTTCGACGTCAAGTTTCGACGGCTTCGGGAGGACTCCGCCCATGAGTATAGATTTTTTTGTTCGCGCGTTCTAGGGCGATTTATAAAAAATGTTTTCGCGTCTGGCGTTCTTTTTTTTTGTCGATACAATTAGCGCGAAAGGATTCGGACGAGAGTTCCCTGAAAGCGAGCGTTATATTTATGAATCCCGTTACATACGAGCGAATACGCAAAGTCGCGGCGTTTTGCGCCTGGTGCTATTTTATTTACCTGGCGTATATGTTGTTGCATCCGATTCCGCATATTCCAAAACCGGCCGAGTACGTTTTTGACGCCATCCACTTTTTAGCGTTCGCCGTTCTCGGTTTTTTGGTTGGGGCGGCGCGTCGGCGGTTTGCTTTTTTCAGTTTGCTTTTCTTGCTTTCGCTTTGGGGCGTCGGTTCGGAGTTTTTACAGAGTTATACCGGTCGTTATTGCGAATTTCAAGACATGGTTCAAAACGTGTGCGGAACGGCGACGGGGCTCTTGTTCGCCTGGTTTTTCCGTCGCGTCTTTTTTGGCTTCGCGTGATGAAAGGCTCTAATCGTGACTAACGGAACTCGCGTTTTGCAGCGCGCCGCTCGCACAGGCGCCGTCGCGATTATGCCGCGTCCTCCTTTCCGTTTGTCTCCCAATCAATTGATTGACTTTTCTCGTATGGAGACGCTTGTTATTCGCCGTTCAATGAATGTGGTCGCTCCCGGCGCGCTTTGTTTTCCAGGCGGGGGCGTGGAGGAAGGCGAGAGCCCTGAAGAAACCGTTTGCCGGGAATTTCGCGAAGAAGTCGGGATCGACGTTCGCGTCGTTCGTTTTCTCGTCAAGAGCGCGACTCCTTCGGGCGCTCCGCTTTACTGGTACAGCGCGGAATCCGTAGAACGCGATCCCAACGCGCTTCGCGTCGTCGTTCAACAAGAAGAGGCGGCGGGGTACGAGTGGCGTTCGCTTGTCGAATTGCTCGACGATCCCGACTTTCTTCCGAACAATCTCGCGATTGTCCGAAGAATTGTTGACGGCGAGATCGCTTTGGCTTAGCGCAAAGAGTGTAAAATCATGTTTTTTTTCATCTTTATGAGGGCAATGGGACTGACCGCGGCGTTTGCGCTCGCGACGTTGGCGGTTCTTGTCGAGGCAGGCGTCGCCGCATACGCGATCGTCAGGCTTGTTCGTAAAGAACGTTCTGATCCTTGAGAAGTGGAATGATTATAGAAGTCGTTGAAGAAGGTCGTCGCTGGAGCGTTTTGGCGCCGGCGAAAGTTAATTTGTTTTTTGAAATTTTAGGCAAACGACCCGACGGTTACCATGAAATTGAGACGGTCGTCGCGCAATTAAATCTATACGATCAATTAGATTTTGAACGAACTGAAAAACCGGGGTTGCAACTCGAGTGTTTCGACGAGCGGGGTAATTCCGCGTCCGAGATTCCTACCGACGACAGAAATTTAGTGGCTAAAGCCTTTTCTTTTTTTTGTTCTGAATGTAACGATTTTAATGAATTTTTGGGATTGAAGTGTAAAATTTTAAAAAGAATTCCAACAAAATCGGGATTGGGCGGCGGTTCCAGCGACGCCGCAAGCGGGTTGTTGGTGTCTAAGATTGCGTCTGGAGCGAATGTGTCAACAGATCGGCTTCGGCGGATTGCGGGGCTTATCGGCAGCGACGTGGCGCTTTTCCTGGAAAAAGGCGGATCGATTGGTCGAGGACGCGGCGAATTGGTCGAGCCGTTGGCGATTCCCGTTTTGAACCTTGTTCTCTTGAAACCTCAGGAGGGACTCTCGACTCCCGACGTGTACAGGCGTTACGCCTCTTCAGCGGCAGACGAGTCGAGGAAGTCGCTGGACGATTTTTGCGAGCGCGTTTCACGAGCTTTCGAGTTCTCGCAACGTCCAAACGGCGGCGCGAGAGCCGCCGAGATCGTCGCGGAACGTTTGTTCAATCGCTTGGAGCAACCCGCGTCCGAACTTTGGCGCGGATTTCGGCGTCGCCGGGAGCTTTTGCTTTCGACGGGAGCCTTGGGCGTTCAGATGAGCGGAAGCGGTTCCGCGTTTTTCGCCGTTTATCCAGACGAAACGTCGGCTAATGAAGCGGCCGAAGAATTGCGCGAATCGATCGAGGGCGATCGAGTTTATGTTGTTAAAACGCTTTGAGTCTCAGACTCGAGCAAGCGATACAAAGGGGCGTCGTCGCCCTTTGAAAGTCTGAAAGACGACTACGAATGAGAATAACCGAGATTCGAGTTAAGTTGATACAAGGCGACGCCTCGCGAC
>CAMZEO010000171.1 GCA_947305735.1 uncultured Planctomycetales bacterium
ACTCCGCGCGGTTTTTGCGCCGTCGGTCTTGTTCCGCCGTCGGCCCCGCGCCGTTAGCACGGTATGGCTCCGCTCGGTTTTTGCGCCGTCGGTCTTGTTCCGCCGTCGGCCCCGCGCCGTTGGCGCGGCGTAACGCCGCGCGGACGGCGGACAATACGTCCGCGTCTACTCGACGGAATATTCGTAGATCGTGGATTCGCGCGGTTCTTCGTCCGATTCCTCCCAGTTCCGCTCGTAGTTTTCGGAGGGCGATTTGTTCGGATAGTTTTCTTCGATCGTCGTTTTATTCCTGATAATCGCCCGACGATTCGCGTAATACTGGCCTCCGAAAAATCCGACGACGACGACAAAAAAGATTAAAACGACGAAAAAACAACCTCTTAGCGCCGCCGTTCGATCCTTGTCGCAATTTGGCGATACTTTCATTTTATTCCAAACTCCTTCGACTTTTGTTTTTCCCGCGGACGACCGGGGGCGCGCGACGTCGACGCGCCGCGTCGTTTGGGAATCCGCTTGCCCGATTACCTGGTCTTTCGCCGCCAGTACGCGCTCGACGCCAGGATGATTCCGGTCGCCAAAACGAGAATCGCGACGACGCGGTAGAGCGAGTCGAGGTAGGACAGGTCGAGCGTCAACACTTTGAGCGTCGTCGCGCCGAAGAGCGCGATGGCGAACCAGCGCAACGTCCTGACGCGCTTATAGAAC
Source organism: uncultured Planctomycetales bacterium (assembly GCA_947305735.1). Lineage (GTDB taxonomy): Bacteria > Planctomycetota > Planctomycetia > Pirellulales > Thermoguttaceae > RUG369. Next base: position 706 of record CAMZEO010000171.1, read on the forward strand.
CCGAGCGCCAGAACCGCGGAGGCGAAGAGCGTCCAAAGAACGGAGAGCGCCGCCTGCGCGAGAAACGCCGTCGCGACGGCGTCGCTTTTCGGAAAGAATCTCGCGCAACGATAGACGTCGGTCGAAGATCCGATCCAGAGCTGAACGAGCGCGAGGGTTCCGACGACGATCGCGACGTTCCGCTTGAAGACGGCGTTTTCCCGGACGACTTCGTCCCCGGACCTTAACTCGGCGTTCGAGAAGCGCCTATAATAGGACGCGATCGCCAGAATCGTCAGAAAGACGACGATCGTCGTCGCGCCGAACGCGTTGAAAAACGGAACGCCCGACCGCAAATCCGTCTTGAACAGCTCGAATCCGAAATATTTGACGAGCATCGCGACGAGCATAATGTTCGCGAGCGCGGAACAGCATTTGCCCGGCGCTCCTTTCAACGCGAACGCGACGAACTTTAACGCGACGGCGCCGAGCGTCCAGAGAATCGTAAGCGCGAGCAGGCGCGACCAGTCGCCCGGTCCAAACCACGTCTTGCCCGTGAAATAGCGGAACGTCTCGAACGAAAGAAGCGTCGCGATTCCCGCCAGACCGGCGAAGAAAAACGCGGTCGAAAAGAACGCGTCGGCGCGAGAGCGTCGATCCGGCCTGATTCCGCGCGCCAATCCTCCGAGCGCGACAAGAGCGGCGAAATAGCACGCCGACGGAATAGCGCAAACGTTGAGAATCGCGTCGATCGTCCGTTCGTTCGTCCGCCAGTCGCCCTGACAAAATTCGCCGAAGCAGACGTAGGGAAAGCCGAGCGCCAGGACGCAATACGCGAGCGTTCTGACCGGCGCGCTCTTGAAAATTCTTCCGACCGTCCAGACGACGGTTCCGTAGACGAGCCAGAGAATCCAGAGCGCGTGACTCGCGTAAAACGACCTCTGATGAAACCGCTCCGGCTGCAAGCCGAAAAAGCCCGCGACGTCGAGCGTCGCGACGAGCCAGAGAAGCGCCGCTCCGACAAGACCCGTCGACAAGCCGAATTTTCCGAGCCGGTTTTCCGACGACTCGTCGAGCGCGCGGATCGAACGAACTCTGCAAACGACGACCCCGAAAAGAATTCCGAGAATCGCGGCGGCAAGAAAGGGCGCCGAAAACGCGTTGACGAGCGGACGAAGCGGAACGCCCGGTTCAAGACCCTTCATGACGAGATTGACGACGAGATTGACGTTGAACGCGTCGGGAGGAAGGACGAGCGGAGCGATTGGTCCGCCGTAGAGAACCGGATGACGGATCGCGTTGAGAAAGACCAGTTTAAACGCGGCGAGAAACCATAACCCGCCCCCCGAGTAGAGAAACGCGCGATTTTTGAAGAACGCGCCGAACGCGAAAAGGAGCGCCGATCCCGCGAGCCAAAAGAACAAAACGGCGGCGCAACCGACGACTCCGGGCGTTTCCCAGCCCGCCGCCAGCGCGCGCGTCGACGTAAAGCCGAAGATTTCCGACGCCGAAAGCGCGATTCCGACGACCGCGCCGACGAACCCGCTCGAGCGCGCGACGATTCCCAACGCGGATCGCGCTCCCGAGAACGTCGCGCGCGGTTCGAGACCGTCGCCGTCCGTTCGACGCGTCGATCGCTTCAACGCGAAGAGCGCGAAGAGCGCGATCAGCGCGAGCGCGCAGCCGAGCGTCGTCGGGAACGCCGTTTGATTGAAAAACGGAATCGCGGCTCGAAGGACGAGACCTCCGTTTTCATAAGTCGCGAACGCGTCGAGAGCGTACAGACGCGGAGCCAGATTGCGCGTCAGCAGGAAGAACGATCCGAGCGCGAGATAGACGAACGCCCACCCGATTAGCATGCCGACGGTCGCGAGCGTCGAACGTTCGATCGTCGCGACGAGTCGCGCGCGGCGTTCGGGAACGTCCGTTTTCAGTACGAAGTCGGGAATTTGGAACGAGTTAAGTCTCCAAGCGGCGAAGACGAGGAGCGCCGACGAGACCGCGAGGAAACCGAGCGCGACAAACGTTTTCGAGAACGTCGCCCCGATTCCGACCGCCAGAAAGGCGAACGCCGCGACGGCGAACATGACGCGAAGATCGACGTTCGCGAGCGCGCTTTGCGCTCGGCGCGCCCTGAGATGGTCGTCGTCCGAGTCGAATTCGTAGAACGTCGGTCGTTTCGCCGCCGCGAGCGCGACGACGGCGTAGACCGCCGTCAAACACAGCGCGATATGTCCGGCATGCTCCGTAAACCGCGCGAGCGAATCGGCTCCGTTTCGTCGGCAAAGCGCCCAAAACGCGCCGTAACAGAGGAATCCGGTCATGCACGCGCGCGAAAGATCGGCGAGATTGGCGCGCCGTTTTTGACGAAACGTCGCGACGACAAGGTCGAGCAGATCGATTATAAAGAACGCGACGAGAAACGTCGAGCCCGCGCGATACGCGTCGTCCGACCATGTTTCGGTCGTTTTCGAGAGCAAGACCAGAAGGGAGCCGAGTTGCGGAATCGTCGCCAGACTCGAACGGTTGAGCAAATTGACGACGGCGAGTCCGGACGCGTAGAAAACGAGCAGATAGAGCGTCGTCGTCCATGGCGTCGGCTCGTTGGTTATCGCGAACGGCACGACGAGACCGCCGACCGAAACGACGGTCGAAACGATCGCGCTGCGATAGACCGCCGCGAGCAGAAACCCCAGAAAGACCGCGCCGACCATAAGAATCGAAGCGATTTCCCAGGGAAAAATGATCGCGACGCGCGCGTAGTAACCCGACGCCGCGAGCGTCAGAATTCCCGCGCAGTTGAGCGCTTCGGAAAAGAGACGTTGTCCGCGTTGGAACGTCCGGCGTCCGAAGAGCAAAAAAACGGCTCCAAGCGTCAAGGCGCCGCCAAGTCGAACTGTCGGGCTCAGCCAGCCGCGCGACGCCGCGATTTGGAGAAAGAAGACGATTCCGACCACGAACAGGATCGCGCCCGCCCAGCTGAAGATTTTGCGTCCGACGAGCGTTTCGATGTTGTCGAGACCGCGCGTCTTTTCCGGCGGGAGTTCGAATTCCCGCGGACGTCGCGTCGACTCGGTCGCGTCGGCGGTCGCGAGCTCTTCTTCAAGAACCGACTCCGCGAACGGGTCTTCCGTCGCCGACTGGGACTCGAGCGTCAACGGCTTTAAGTCGGCGACGCGTTTTTCGGCGACGCGTTCGACTTGTTCCGGATCCGTCGGCGTAAATATCGGTTCGAGCGACTCCCGGCGCTCCGGTTCGGTCGACGTTTCGAGGACGAGCGGTCGCGGCGCGAGTCCGACGCGCGCGTCCTCGACGACGTTCGACGCGACCGTTTCGACCGGCTCCGGTTTCGTCGGCGCGACCGTCGGATTCGGCTCGCGTTCGACCGCGCTTCGCGGCGTCGCGGAGCCGAGTTTTTCGCGTTCCTTTTCCAGTTCGAATCGCAGCGTTCCGAGCTGGCGTTCGAACGACTTGCGTTGTTCTTCGAGCGCCTGCTCGTAGTTTCTGCGCGTTCTGCTTTCGGAACGCTTAATGGGAAGAAGAACGAAGAGCGCCCAGGCGCCCGCCGCGAGAAGCAACGGAATGAAAAAAAACTCCATGGAACCCTCCAATCGCGCGCGTCAAATTGGCTTTTTACGAAAGGCAAACCAATCAACTTTCCCTATTTTAACAGAACGAAAGGGCGGCGTCAACGACTGAAACGGCGTCCGATTCTTCCCGCGGGTTTACGCCCCGAAAAACCGCTCGAAGAACTTTTGGATCTTTCCGACGATTCGCTCCTTTTTAACCTGTCTTGTTTCGCCGTCTTTTCCGGCGGAAAAGCGCGAGCTCGGGGGCATGAGCGCGTCGATTTGCGTTCCGCTCGTCTCGACCGTTCCGACTTCAAACGCGTTGACGACAAACTCGCGCGTCTTTTCCGGCTTGAGCCGTTCGTCCTGAATGATTTGTTGAAGTTCCCGTTCTTTGCGAGCGTCGACAAACTGTCTCCATTCTTCCTGAACGTCCGTTTCTTCCGTAACCGTTTTGATAAACGCCCTGATAAGATCCCCTTTCGGGCGCAGTTCCGGACTCGAATTGACCGCTTTGTCAATCGTCGCGAGGATTTCTTTGTCGTCGCAATGTCCCTCTTTATACTTCGCGACGAGCGCCAGAATATAGTCGACGCCAAACTGAACCTGTTTCACCAGCTCCATTTCGAAGACAAGGTCGTCGACAATATCCTCTTTTTCACAGTTGACGCGATACTTGTCGTGCAGGTCGTTGTAGACGCTCGTATAGTCCTGCATATCGTTGACGAGCATCGGATCGGAAAATTCGTCGAACGACGTTAAAATGTTGCGCAGACGCAGAATCGCGCCGAATTTCTCGATAAAGTCGCGCTCCTCCTTTTCCCCGACCGGCATGGTCCCGACGGGAAAGAGTTCCTGAAATTCGACGACCAGTTCCGAATATCCGGCGACGCGGCGTCCGTCGGCGTCTTTGTATCCGTAATAGTAGTCGTCGTAAGGACGCATTAACACGATTCCGCAGGCGTCTTTGTCGCCAAAGAGCGCGATCGATTCTTCCACCGCCTTCTGCAACGGGCGGAAACAAACGATATTCCCGCACCTTTTGACCGAGTTCAAAATCCGGTTCGTTCGCGAAAACGCCTGAAGTAGCCCGTGCATGCGCAGGTTTTTGTCGACCCAGAGCGTGTTGAGCGTCGGCGCGTCGAACCCCGTCAGGAACATATTGACGACGATCAGCAAGTCGACTTCGCGATTCTTCACGCGCATGGACAAGTCTTTGTAATAGTTGGCGAACTTCTCGGCGCTCGCGTCGTAACTTGTGCCGAACATAGCGTTATAATCGGCGATCGCGCCTTCGAGAAATTCTTTTGAATCCTGGTCGAGTCCTTCGGCGCTATCCGAATTCTCCTCGTCGAGATTGCCCGTATCCTCGTTGGAAACTTCTTCGTTAGGCGCGTAACTAAAGATCGTCGCGACTTTTAACGACGTTCCGAAACGATCGCCCAGTTGGCGCTTGAATTCGTTATAGAAGAGCTTTGCGGCTTCGACGGAATCGGTCGCAAAGATCGAATTGAACCCTTTGACGCGAAAGAGCCGTTTTTTCTCGACGACTTCGCGACGCGATCGAACGACGTCGTCGATGTTCACGAGTTTGGACAGGTCGTATCCTTCGTCCCGTTTCGTCTTCGCGTCGAAGCGCTCGAGAATATACCGGACGATATTGGCGACGCGTTTTTTGTCGTGCAACGCTTTTTCGCCGTCGATCGGGTTGATCTTTTTTTCCTCGTCGATATTGTCTTTCGCTTTGATCGTATTGACGTAATCGACGCGGAATTCCAGAACGTTGGCGTCGCGGATCGCGTCGACGATCGTGTACGAGTGGAGCTTGTCCCCAAAGAGTTGCTCGGTCGTCTTGAACTTCACGTCGGTTCCGGTCGCGGCGTTTTTCGCAAAGATCGGCGTGCCGGTGAATCCGAAAACATGCCGTTTTTTAAACGCCTTGTCGATTTCTTCGCGCATATTGCCGAATTGCGAACGATGACATTCGTCGAAGATTAACACGACGTGTTTGTCAAAGATCGGATGCTCTCCTCTTTTTTTCTGGCTCTTTCTAACGAAAATCAGAAGCTTTTGAATCGTCGTGATAATGATTCGGTATTCGCGGGGTCTCCCTTTTTCGTCGACGTCCCTGAGCTGGCGTTCGAGAATCGCCGCGCTCTTATTCCCATTTGCCGCGCCTTCCTGGAATTTGTCGTATTCTCTCATCGTCTGGTAGTCGAGATCCTTCCGGTCGACGACGAAAAGAACTTTGTCGATTTCGGGCATAAGGCTTGCGAGTTGCGCCGTCTTGAACGACGTGAGCGTTTTGCCGCTTCCGGTCGTGTGCCAGATATAGCCGCCCGCGTCGGGACCCGACCAGCGTTTCTGATTGGTCGACGTTTTAATTCGCGTCAAAATCCGTTCTGTGGCGGCGATTTGGTACGGGCGCATGACCATAAGGTCGCGATCTCGCGTAAAAACGCAGAACCGAGTCAGTATATTTAAGATCGTGTTGCGCGCGAAAAACGTTTTGGCGAAGTCGATCAGGTCGGTGATCGGTTCGTTTGATTCGTCCGCCCAATAGGACGTGAACTCGAAAGTTCGCGTCGTTCTTTTGTACTGCTTCTTCTCTCGCGACTTGGGCGTCTCGACCGACGACCTGTTTCCATGTTCCTTGACGGCGGCGCGTCGGGTCGTGTTCGAATAGTATTTCGTCTGCGTTCCGTTGGAGATCACGAAAATCTGAACGTATTCGTACAGACCCAGATCCGCCCAGAACGATTCGCGCTGATACCGTTCGATTTGATTGAACGCCTCGCGCAGCGATCCTCCGCGCTTCTTGAGTTCGACGTGGACGAGGGGCAGACCGTTGACCAGAACCGTAACGTCGTATCGGTTCTTATACGCGCCCTCGTTCTCGACGTACTGATTGATTACCTGCAATTTGTTGTTGTGAATCGTTTCGCGGTCGATCAATTTGACGTTGACGAGCGATCCGTCGTCGCGCGTAAAGGGGCGGACGGGATCCTCCTGAATCTTCGTCGTCTTCTCCTCGATCCCCTCGTTCGGCTTGGCGATCTCCGTTTTCAGCAGGCGTTCCCATTCGGCGTCGGTAAAGACGAGCGCGTTCAACGCTTCGAGTTGGCGGCGCAAGTTGGCGAGCAGTCCCTCGCGGTTTTTGACCGGGACGTATTCGTAGCCCTGCTCCTGCAGCAACTCGACAAAGCTCGCTTCCAGTTGCGCTTCCGTCTGATACGCGTCCGAACGGCGCGGCGAACGCTCGTATTTCGCCATCACCGCGCGTTCGCTCGAATCGATCACCAGCTTGTGTTCCAACATCTTATAACGCCTTGAAGGTTAATAGTTGATCCCGGTAGTATTCGTATTGTTTTCGTCGCGCTTCGATCTCGGCGGGGAGACCCGAGGTCAGGTCTCCGCAAAGCGTGTCGAAATGGTCAAGTAACGCGATAATTCTTTTTTGTTTTTCTATTGAAGGAATTGTAATTTTGACCAACTTCAACACATTGGAATTAAACTGCGGTTGTCCGCCCGTTGATACAAGTTTATTGGCTTGCTCCCAATAAAAGCTCGATTTTGCGAAATGCCAGTAATAACGATTTAGTAAAACTTCCGAATCCAGCGTAATTTTGATTAAAAACGACGCGTAAACCGCCGGTTCTTCCGTCGATACGTATAAAGTCTTTCCATATGTTGCGCCCGTTCTTGCCATTAGGATATCTCCTTTGCGCAACAAATATTTTTTACTTTCTTCTGAAAGACTTACATATTTGGCGTCGGTCTCTTTTAAACGACCAAGATCGTCAATGTCTGTTATCCTTATAAATCTTGCGTCTCCATGATTTTTCGCTTTTTCCGTGTAGCCGTAAGTAAAGGACGCTATTTCTCCCAGTGAGACAGTTACATAGCCAAACACGTACTGAAGCAATTTTATTTCGTCAAGTCTGTTGACGCATATTGCTGTCTGTCTGTCTGTCTGTCTGTCTGTCTGTCTGTGGAGCCGGTTTCAGCGAACGTCAGGAGCAGATCGCGGTAATACTCGTATTGCTTTTGACGCGCTTCAATTTCGGCGGGAAGGCCGATGTTCAGGTCGGAGCAGATCGCGTCGAAGTTGTCGAGGACTTCAACTATTTTGTACTGTATGGGCAGGGGAGGAACGGGGATTTTATACTCTTCCGTAACAGGGAGTGAAATTTGAGGCAAAGATCCCATGCCAGAAGCCGTTTGGCGAAAATATTCGACGTTGTTTTTAAGAACGTGAAACAGGTATTTTACCGTGATTTTCTCGTTGGCTGTATAAGCCCACATCTCGTTTTTAAAGGTAAACGGCTTGTCATAATAGACGAAGTCAATTACTCCGCGAGATTGCACAAGAACGGCGGGAACCCTCGTTATATTGGCATTCGGAATATCTTCTTCATTCGCGTTGACAACTGTTTTGCCCCCTGCAAAAACCCTG
>CAMZEO010000172.1 GCA_947305735.1 uncultured Planctomycetales bacterium
GCGAATTAGCGCAAACCTTAAAAACGGCGCAAGAAGCCGGAATTGTCGCCGGCCTATCGGCTCTCAAGAGTTCGATAGACGCAATTGGAGCCTTGTTGGACGAAATGCAAACGAGAATTGCAGATTTGTCCGAAATGACTACGGTGGACGTTGACAATTGTCAGGAGTTCATTCAAAAGACTCGCGACCTGCGTCAAGTTGTTGACAAACTTGAGATAATTGTCGACGATCGAAGGTGGCCTTTGCCGAAGTATCGCGAAATGCTTTTTATTTACTAACCCTTACATCGACAGACTTCTGGAGGTCCCCGTCGTCTTTCCGTGTCGAGGCGTTGTTTTCTCAAGGACGTCAACCGACTTTGAGCGCCGCTACGGAAGAAATTTTTCTTTCTCCTCCGTTTTGATAAGTTTCCAAACTATCTAACGAACTAGGAGACGCGACGGAATCTTCCGGCATTTTTGTCCGTTCACTTCCAACGCTTTTTACGCTTATGCCAGCAGTTTTGTTTTTTTCGTCCGATTCTTTGCGCGAGTATTCCGCTTCCTCGCGTAGGATCTTTTTTTCAAGCGCGATTTCGTATTGCCATCGGTAGGCCGCATCCAGTTTTTCCAAAGATACCAACATACGTTTAGCCTCGGAAAAACGCCCCGTGTGTCTGTATAGAGTCGCCATAAAAAGGATTGAATCCGCGTCGAAAGGATTATTTTTGAGAATCGTTTTAAGACAGCATTCTGTTTCAAACCAATTTCCTTTAAGGTAATGGGTTTGCGCTTCAAGAAAAGCCTCGCCTCGAGAATCGGATTCTCTCATTCTTTCGTATCTTTTTAGACGAACGTTTGCAAAGCAGTTCAAAAAAAACCAAGAGCCAAAAAGACCAACATAAAGAGAATTCTTCACAAATTGGGAAAGATAATCGCACCACAAAAAAAGCAAAGCAAGAGTCGTCTGACCAAGCGCGCCGAAAATGAGAGCAATGGCAAGCTGGCTCCAAAGACCGTAGCGAACGACGCCGCTAAAACCCGGCCATAAGAAAGAAAATGCCGCCGCAATGATCTTCAACTGTGGACGCTCCTTGTCCAAAAAACGAGTTAAAAAGAAAAATATGTTTCTAATTTATCCGTATTAAACAATTTTCCTCGTCAAGCGAGAATTGGTCGCAAGTCAAAAGAAAACTCGCGACGAAGGCTATCTTACAAATGGCGGTTAATCTTGTCAACGTTGTTTTTTTTGCTATCATTTCAGCAGTTTGACAATATTCAGACAACCGTTTTCGTATGGAAAGCTGTTGTCGGTTTAACAAGTACGAGCGAATATTGCTATTGATGCGACCGGAAATTATTTCACTTCAAGATCTGAAAAACGAGACCATAGGCATTTCTAAGTGCGTCGACGCCTTACGCAACGGTCTGTTGGTAGTTTTTCCTACGGAAACGGTCTACGGGCTTGCTGCTCTCGCGTCTAGCGCGAAAGCGGTAAAAAGGCTTTGCTTTGAGAAGGGACGACGATCCGATCACGCGTTGCCAATCGCCATTTCGGGATATGAAGCGTTGAAACGTTATATTCCTGACGTTCCTCCCCTTGCGTTGCGTCTTGCAAGACGTTTTTGGCCCGGTCCGTTAACGCTTGTTTTGGACGCAGATTCTTCTGAAAGCGAATTGCATAAATTGCCCAAACAGTCGCTCGAGGCGATTATGCCGGAAAAGACTGTTGGTTTCAGGGTTCCGAACAACGCCTTTTTACTACAAATACTGAGGATTCTCGACGAACCGATCGTCTTAACAAGCGCAAATCTTTCAGGAAAATCTCCTGCTACGTCGGCGGCTGAAGCTCTGGACGCTTTAGGGGAAAAGCCGGAATTCATTGTCGACGGAGGCAAGGCCGCTTTCGGCCATCCTTCGACTGTTTTAAAGATAGGCGGAAAAGAAGTCGTAATTCTTCGCGAAGGCGCCGTTTCAACGTCAAAAATCCGCGAAGCGTTGGCAAAGGTAATTGTGTTTGTCTGCACGGGCAATTCTTGTCGGAGTCCAATGGCCGAAGTAATTTGTCAAAAATTGCTGGCGGAAGAATTAGGCGTTTCGATTACGGAACTTGAAGACAAAGGATATGTCGTTCTTTCAGCGGGAGTAGCGGCTGATAGCTTTTCTCCTGCCAGCGCCCAGGCTCGTCAAGTTGTCTCCCAAGAATACGGTCTTTCGCTTGAAAATCACTATTCCCAACTATTTTCGCCTTCGCTTGCTCAGCTTGCCGACGTCGTTATCACAATGAGTAATTCTCATAAAAACGCGCTGCTCTATTCTTTTCCCGATTTGAAAGATCGTATTTCTGTGTTAAGAAAAGACGGTCAGGACATTGCCGATCCTTTTGGAGCCTCAGTTTCGGAATACTTGTCTTGCGCCAAGCAAATAGAGGAACAAATACGCGCAAGGCTTTCGGAATTGCTTGATTAATTCAGTAAAACAGTTCTTCACCTACCCAACAACAATGGAAATTATTCAATGAAACCCCTTGCCGATTATATACGTTCCCTTCCTGATTTTCCAAAGCCAGGTATTATTTTTCGCGATATCGTCCCGCTCATCGAAGATTCGCAAGGATTCCACGACGCAATTAACGTTTTAAAAAAAGGAGTCTCCGATTGGGGGACAATTGACAAAATCGCCGCTCCCGAAGCTCGCGGATTTATTTTTGCGGCTCCGCTCGCCTACTCGCTTAATGCGGGCGTCGTTCTCATGCGCAAGCCCGGCAAACTTCCCTTTAAAACCGTGTCAGAGGAGTATTCGTTAGAATATGGAACAAACAGAATTGAAATGCATGCCGACTCGATCAAGCCGCGCGAACGAATCTTAATTCTGGATGATCTCCTTGCGACAGGCGGTACGGTCGCCGCCTGTCGCAATCTCATTGAAAAGCAGGGCGGAATCGTCATAGGAGCGGCGTTCATTATCGAATTAGTCGACCTTAAAGGACGCGAAAAACTTCGCAATCTTCCGGTTTTCGCCCCTGTCGTTTATGAAGGTGAATGAGTTCGAATCATCTTATAAAATCGCGAAAAAGCTGAAGAAGCAGATTTCATAAGCCGATACTTTCGTCGCGCCGTGTTATAGAAAGAACTTGATTTTTCTTTTTCATGATTGGCGACGGTTCCAAATATTTTGACCTTTCCGAGAACAGTATGGATCCCCTTAAAAGATTAGACGGTATCGAAAGCCTCGTTGGATCGACGCCTTTATTAAAAATTGATCTCCTTTGGCGCGGCAAGCCTCGTTCGATATTTGCGAAAGCGGAGTATCTTAACCTTACTGGTTCCATTAAAGACCGAATGGCTATGCATATCCTTCGCAAGGGGCTGATGAACGGAACTCTGAAGCGCGGTATGACGATAGTCGAAGCAACTAGCGGCAATACTGGCGTTTCGTTTTCAGCTCTTGGTCGACTCATCGGTTGTCCCGTCGTAATTTATATGCCCGACTGGATGTCGATTGAGCGGATCAATTTGATGAGGGCGTATGGAGCCGAAGTTCGACTTGTTTCCCGTGAGGAGGGCGGTTTTAAGGGATCAATCGCACTTGCCGAACAGATGAAAAGGGACAATCCAGACAGTGTATTCCTTCCGCGTCAATTCGATAACGAAGACAACAGCGAAGCTCATTACCTCTCTACTGGTCCGGAAGTTGTTATTCAGCTAGCTCGTCAGCGACGTCGCGCGGACGCGTTTGTTGCGGGAGTCGGTACGGGCGGAACGGTCATGGGGTGCGGAAGATTTCTCCGTAAGCTGTTTCCCGACTGCAAAATTCATCCTCTTGAACCCTCTAGCTCCCCAACCCTTTCGACCGGTTATAAAATCGGTTTTCACCGTATTCAGGGTATTTCAGACGAGTTCATTCCAGCCATTTTAAAGCTCGACGAGCTGGATTCTGTGGTAAGAATCGACGACGGGGACGCTATCCTTGCAGCGCAGGCATTGTCGCGCAATCTGGGACTTGGCGTGGGAATTTCCGCCGGCGGCAACTTCCTTGGAGCCTTGAAGTTACTCAACCAAGAGCCGGAAGAACAGGCTCAGAATACGACGATTGTCACTGTTTTCGTCGACGATAATAAAAAATACCTGTCCACGGACTACTCTAAGATTGAAGAACCGAAGGAAGGTTTTCTTATGCCGGAAATAGAGCTTTTGCAGGTGTCGTCGGTCGGTGTAAAATGAGGCTCTTTTAATTCGGCTAGCGGAAGAAGAGGACGGCGAGCCAAACGCCGTCCTTTTTGAGTTTCGTTTTTGAAAAACAAACGCCCAAACATGCGAAAGAGAATGACTCATTCCCAGATAATTGAATCTAGTCCAAACATAGTGCCGATTGAGTCAGGATCTTTTTCGAGTAGTTCCACCGTCAACAAGCCATCTTCACCGGACGTTTCAGGAACGGAAATCTTTATTTCTCGGCGCTCAACAGAATCGGCATGATACAAGTTCAAGGGATCTCCAACCTTTTCACCGTTCCAGAAAATCTGCGCTCGTCCGTAATCTTTTGCAACAGTGCACCCCAAAACCATGGTCCTTTTGCCAGCAGGGATATTCTTGACTTTTAAAATCAATTTATCGCCCGCGTTTCCCTCGCGCCACCAAAGTTGTCTGGAATTCTTCCACGCAAATTTTCCGTTATTTTCAAATCCCTTCATGTCTTGAACGTTAAGAGAACCGGCGGAACAGTCCCCAACGGTTTCGAAAGAATCAAGCTTAAACGAATATTTAAGGTTATAGTCGACGGGAGCAATCGCTTCTTCTCCCAATTTGCTTCGATCCGGTCCGACTCCCTCAACAATTTCGGCGCCAGGAAGACCGTACCAAAACGTCGCTACGGCGTAATCGACGACGGTCGCCTCCCAGTGCCAGACTTCCATATCAAATCGTAGCGTGTTTGTGAAAGAAACGCCATCCAGAGAACGAAAACGCAAATTCGTGGTATTGCCGAAATTTGCGGGTCCTTGACATCTGGGTTGGGCGTGGAAAGGATCATCAAAGAAAAGCGGCGTGCACCAAGCGTAACCATAGTAATCTTCTGTTCCCGTTCCAAAATGGGAAGGAAAGGTTTCGCCGTCCACGTAAATCTTTTCGTCTCCTTCTCCCCACCAGGAGGTCACGGGATTTACAACGGACAGCACGTCGCCAACATATACGCCCGTCCCGTTAATCGCCGTATAATTCCAGTCCTTCGTTCCATTACCGCCAATAGTTTTGATATCCCGTTCCTGACGCCAGTTTGCGTGAAAATACATGGATTTTTCAGTCCACGGAGATTTTACGTAATAAACTTGATAGTCGACGTCCACTTTTGAAGAACCGTAGTTAATGAAAGAAACGCTCGCCTCCTTTTGATACGGCATTCTCCAATACGACTTCATCACGCCGTCGTCGCTTACTTCGGTATACCAGGATTTATAGGGATTAATGCCAACGCCGCTTCCAAAAAACTCCCCGACAGGCGCCCAAACGGTTTCTTTCCCGTCAAAGGAGATAGAAATAACGAGGTTACGCGTGGCGGCTGGGATATCGTCGGAGGAAAGCTTTACCGCTATTTCTGTAATCGCGCCCGGTCCTTTGATTTTAAAAGCGTCAAAAAACGCCTCAGTCATTTCAGAGTCGACGTGTCGTCCGTATCCCTGAACCTCCCCTTTTTTCGCGGAAACTTCCGGTTCAAGCAACGCTTTGTTGGTCTCGGCAATCTTATCTTTGAGAGCCAGGAAGGTCTCTTTTGTAAAGGACTCCACTTTCGCGTCTTCCGGATATTTGCGATAATCAATTTGATAGTAAAGATTTCCCTGCTCTTTCATATTGTCGCAGGTAACTTTAACGCTCTTTGCGTAGGGAATCGGAAGATATAGATTACGACCGCGCGAACGCTCCGCAGAAAGCGGCGCCCCGCACAATTGTTCTCCGCCAACGATGTCGGCGACATTCCCGCTAATTACCGGATCGGCAGAACCGTCGATATAGACGTAAAAATTATTTTTATAATGGGGAGCGGTGACCCACCAGCGAACTATTGCGCCGGGACCTTTAGCTTCCATTAAAACGCTTTCCTCACTGTCGCCATTTTGTTCCACGCGAACGAATTGGGAGGCGTCGGCGTTCGCAAACCAATTCTCATCGGGGCTCTTGGCGGCGCGATCATAACTGCTCGCCTGTTTGCAAACATAGGTTGGAGCATATGTAATTGCGCTTCTGTCAAGCATTTCATCAAGTAGCGACGACGTTGATATCGTCTGTGCAAACGCCGGACAAACGCTCAATAAAACGACGTTAAACGTGAACTCCACAATGAAAAAAACAGTTCTTTTTTTCATGATCATATCCTTATTCACTCTACTGGGATAACTTCGTCCAACTTTAAAAAAAAAGGAAAACGGACTGCTTGTCAAAAGTCAAAAGCAAACCTTCAACGCTCCGTTTCCATCAATCAGAAGCCGTTTTTCTGAACATATGCGAAAAGATCAACGTTTTAATATCCCATTTTTTTCAGCCAGGCGTAGCAACGATCTTGCCAAGTTTGCGCGTTGGGAAGATCGTCCCAAAACATAAAGCCATGAGGAGCTCCGGCAAAAACGTGAAGTTCGCAGGAAATACCCATCTTGCGAAGTTTCTTATAAATCTCCACGGAACCAAGAGGAGAATAAATATCCGCGTCGCCATGGATCAAACACATTGGAGGCGTTTGCTCGTCAAAATGAAGATCGTCTATAAGATCCGCGCCCTCGCCTTTGTTTGCGTTCGCATCCGTCGCGCCGTCTGTTAGGACATATGCGGGATAAACGGGAATTGCAAAAGCGACGCTTGCGGACAGATCATCGATTTCGTCAACCGGCTTGTAAGACTGCGACATTGAATTAACCGCTGTGTGAACGGTAAGACAACTGCCGGCAGAAAAGCCTTGAACACCGATTTTATTTGGGTCAATACCGTATTTATCGGCGTTGGCTTTCATATGGCGCACGGCGCGTTGAGCGTCTTGAAATGCGGACATATAAATGGGACCTGATTTAGGACGAGGAACCCGATAAACCAGAACTGCGGAAACATATCCCTTTTCATTCCAATATTTAGCGACTGGAATTCCTTCGTTATGGTAAAAACAAACATTAAAACCACCGCCGGGAAAGACGAGAACGCATGCATCCGAAGTCTGATTATCCGGTTTAAATATCAATAGTTGAGGAGTCGTGACGACTTGGGCGGGCGTATTAGGCACGTTTGGATCTTCGACGTTCGACTCGCGAACAGTCTCGCCGGGAGCAAGATTCGGCCAAAGTTCAATTACTTCCTGAGCGAAAGACGCGCGCATGATTGGCAAAACAACGCACAGCGTAGCGAAAAAGACAATCGAATACAACTTATTCGTCATGAGACAATCCTACAAAAAGTGTGGGGTATCCGCAAAGAACAAACACAGCCTGTTCTCAAACAATAAAAACATTATAGGGTGATAACAAGGCAATTTCAAACTCTTTTTTCAGACCTTTTGTCCAAAGAACTCGAATTCAAACCTCTACGAGATTGATTTAATTCGGCAATACGGCTAAAATTTATGAGAGAGAACTTAATTATCGCGCTATTCCTGAATTTGTTTGGAGAAATTGATAATGTTGCAACGTCGACCATTCCAACTGTTTCTTTCGTCCCTGCTCCTCGTTTTATCTTTCTTTACGCTCTTCGCGCAAGCTCAAAACGTCGTCGAAACGTCAAATGACGCGATAGCACTACCCGCAAGAGAAAAGTTTAGAATCGTCGTCCTTGCGGGGCAATCCAATATGGCCGGTCGCGGTTTCATTGAAAAGGAGGACAGAATTCCTTTCCCCCGCGTATATATGCTAAATAAAGAGGGACAATGGGTTCCGGCGGTCGATCCAGTTCATTATGATAAGCCTTCGGCAGGAGTCGGACCTGGACGAGCGTTTGCCAAAATGCTTGTCGAGTCTGATCAGACGATTGCCGTTGGTCTAGTGCCGACGGCTTGCGGAGGTTCCTCGATAGACCACTGGCAACCCGGCGTTTTCTTTAACCAAACGAAATCCCATCCTTACGACGATGCTATTTCACGAACTAAACACGCTTTGGAAGACGGCGAACTCGAGGTGATTTTGTGGCGGCAAGGCGAATCGGACGCTTCCGTTCAAAAAGCCCTTAATCACGCGGAAAAACTGGCGACGTTGTTTGATCGTTTCAGAAAAGAATTCGACGCGCCTAACGCGCCTATTTTAGTTGGGGAGCTTTTTTTTGAAAAAGAAACCGAGGGGACAAGAGCTATTCGCAAAGCTCAACAGGAAGCTATCGAGAGATCACAACCCGCAATTTTTGTCACCGCCGAAGGAACCGCGCTTAACCCTGATCATGTCCATTTTGATCGACAAAGTCAAATTGAGCAGGGCAAGCGCTTTTTTGACGCGTTGCAACGTCTGAAAGAAAACGTAGGCAATTAACAACCGCCTTCTGCGCGTCCCGTACAAAATCAAACGATCACAAAGTTCGCTCGGTTTTATCGCGGGAAACGCCGTAAGCTACAATCAGAGAGAGCCATTGCCTCTATCAACGACTAAGAAACCGCCAAAGACGTTCGGAATCGGTGAAATCCGGCACGATGCAATCCGTGCCGGATTCAAGTAAGAGCTTGCGCTTTCGCGTATTGACGCCAACGCGTTCCGTTTCGTTCGTTGCGACTCCGA
>CAMZEO010000173.1 GCA_947305735.1 uncultured Planctomycetales bacterium
GTCGCACGCTCGCCATGCCAAACTCTGCCTTGAACATGGCAAACACGTCTGTCATGCGGTGCCCGTCTTGTACGGCGATCCGGAATGGGGAGACAAATTGTTTGAGTGTTGCAAAAAGTATCCGGAACTCAAATATGCCATGTTTGAAACGTCCACGTTCCATGACGACCTCTACGCCATGGAAAAAATCTACGCGGCGGGCGGATTTGGAAAGATCGTCTATTCCGAAGGAGAATACGATCATACCAAAGAACCGGGCGCGGGGCCCCTGCCCTCCTACGGAGACTGGCGCAAAAACGGAACCCCTATCTGGTATCCGACTCATGCCACCGCCTATTACGTCGGCGTTACCCACAAAAGCTTTGTCGACGTCTGCGCGAGGGGAATCAAACCGCTGGACAATCCGAACCCGACTCCGAACGGTAGCGGAAACGTTTTCATCGGCGAAGTCGCGACGCTCAACACGAGCGAAGGAGGGCTGTCGCGCATGATGTGTTGCAGCGCCTACGGTCGCTACCTCGAAGCGGGGCGAGTCCGAGGACAGATTGGCGGCTACGACGCGACCTACGTCCCTCTCGAAAACGCTTATACGGGCACGACCGACGGACAAAAAATCGTCGCCTCGCTGGGTAATTCGATCAAAAAACCCGCGCTTCCGCCGGGCGTCGAAGCCGGCGGACACGGAGGATCGCACGGCTATCTTTGTTGCGACTTCGTCGACGCGATCCTGAAAGACCAGCCGACGCGCGTCGGTATTGTCGACGCGCTGAACATGACGGTTCCAGGATACTACGCCCACCTTTCGGCGACCAAAGACGGCGAAGTGATTAAACTCCCTCAATACTCGCTCTAACTCGTTATTTGACGCAAACGGATCTCGTCGTCGGGATTCGTTTGCGCTATTTCTGTCGGGTCCTTGTTTTTTCTCCAACTAATGAACCGACTTAATCGACAAGGACGTTTTGACGAAAACGCTGGAAAGCCTCGTCCGATTTAACGTTTATCAGTCTGAAGAAAATCTATGAACAAAATAACCGTTCTACTTGCGACGCTTGCGTTAGACGTCGTTTCGTTTGCTTTTGGAGCCTTCGTTGAAGAAGACGTCGCCCCAGAGGGGTTCGATAAACCTCAAGTTGGAGTTCGATACGCCGAACTCCAACAATTCAAATACTTCTCCAAAACGGCGGAATGCGAACGTCCCGTAAACGTTTTCGTCCCCGGAAATTATAATCCGGAAAAGAAGTATCCGGCGCTCTACCTGCTTCACGGAATAGGCGGCGACGAATTCGAATGGTTTGGCGGTCAACCCAACGAAATCGTCGGCAACCTCGTCGCCGAGGGACAAGCTCCCGAAATGATCGTCGTCGTCCCCAATATTCGCGTTCGTCATAAAGACGCCAAAGAACCGCCCTTAATGTCGGTCGAAAGCTTCAAAGAGTTCGACGCGTTTCTGGACGATTTCCAAACGTCGCTAAAACCTGAAATTGAGAAAAGATATTCCGTCGACGCGTCGCGCGAGTCGCAAGCTCTCGCGGGGTTGTCGATGGGCGGTCGGGAAGCGCTCCATTTGGGTGTTAAACTCTGCTCCCAAATCGGTTATATCGGCGCGTTCGAGCCCGCGCCCGGACTACTGCCCTACGACGCGGAGGAAAGCCTTTTCAACCCCGAAACGCTGACGTTGCCCGAAGAGTACAAAAACTCGACCTACGTCTTCGTTACCAAGGGCGATCAGGACGGAATCGTCCGGCAATGGCCGCGACAATACGCCGAAACGCTCGCGAAAAACGGCGTCGACCCGCATTTTGTCGAACTTCATGGAGGACACGATTTCAAAGTCTGGAAGGAATCGCTGTATCGTTTCGTAAAAGTCGTCTTTAAAGAATTAAAACCGAGTGAAGAAAACGTCGAACTTGAAAAAGAGAAGATTCTCTTCGAGTCAAACGCGCAAGGGTTGCTCGAGCGTCGAAACGAGATTGCGAACCCTGCGGCAAAATATTACGCGACGGAAAACGGCGAGGTTCGCGCCGTAATCTCCCGTCAATGTCGCAATCCCTGGGACGTCGGGTTCCGAATTGTCCTCGACAAATCCGTCGAAAAAGGCGAAGTTCTGACGCTAACCTTTAAAGCGCGAACCGTCGCCGCTCAAACGGAAGCCGGACTCGCCAAAGTTCGCGTCTTTTTTGAACAAAATTCTAATCCGTTTCCCAAATCGCTTTTCAAACAAGTTGAAATCGGTCGCGAATTTAAAGAATTCTCGTTCTCTTTCCCAAGCGCGAACGACTACGAGTCCGGCAAATGCGCGTTTGGTCTCTTTATGGGCGATCTCGTTCAAACCCTCGACGTCGCCGACGTCAGGCTCGTTTCGCGCGGGAAAAACGCCGATTATGAAACGATCTCGGACGCCGTTCTCAATTACGACGGACAGGAACTCGACGCGCCCTGGCGAAAAGCTGCGGAAGAAAAAATCGAAGCGATTCGCAAAGGCGACTTGAAAATCAAAGTCGTCGATCAAAACGGCTCCGCTATGCCGTCGGCAAGCGTAAAAATCCGTCAAATCAAGTCGAAATTTCGCTGGGGAACCTGCGTCGTCGCGGGACGGATTACCGGCGAAAGCGAAGACGCGAAAAAATATCGCGACTTTATTGAAAAATATTGCGACGTCGTCGTTTTTGAAAACGATTTGAAATGGTTTGGCTGGGCGAATTCTCGCAATCGCGCCAATATTATGAAAGCGCTCGACTGGTTCGACGAACGAGGAATAGCCGTCAGAGGTCACAATCTGGTCTGGCCGAGTTGGCGCAATTCCGACAGAAACTGGCGTTCGCTGGAAAACGATCCGGTAGCGTTGCGCAAAGCGGTGAAAGACCATGTGCTGGAAGAATCGTCCGCGTTAAAAGGACGTTTGTTTGAATGGGACGTCGTCAACGAGCCTTACGATAACCGCGACGTCTGGCAAATCCTTGGAAAAGAAGAAATTGCCGAATGGTTTAAAACGGCGCGAGAAGGCGATCCGGACGCAAGACTGTTTTTAAACGACTACGGAATCCTCTCGGGCGAAGGACGCGACGTAAGAAAGCAGGATTTCTATTACAATTTGCTCAAAGAACTCCTCGACGCCGGAGCGCCGCTGGGCGGAATCGGCATGCAGGGGCATTTTGGATCAAGAGGAACGTCTCCAACGCGCGTGATCGAAATTATCGAGAGGTTCTCCGACCTCGGACTTCCGATCGCGATTACCGAACACGACATCGACTCGAACGATCCCAAATATCAGGCGGACTTTACGAGAGATTTCCTGACCGCCGTATTCAGTTGCGAAGCGGTTGAGGAAGTACTGACGTGGGGATTCTGGGAACGAGCGCACTGGCGTCCGAACGCCGCCTATATGTCCGCAGACTGGAATCTAACTCCCGCCGGAAAAGTCTGGACGGAACTCGTCGGAGAAAAATGGCGCTCCAACGTCGAAACCCAAACCGATTTCTACGGAGAGGCGTCGGCGAGAGTCTTCTGCGGCGAATACGAAATAGAGGCGCGAAACGGAGCGCAAACGAATTCAACGCGCGTCGACGTTCCCAGAGAAGGCGCCGAAGTCGAGATCAAACTCGACTGAGTTTCGGTTGAAGAGGAACGGCGTCGATTTGATTCGCGACGCTTTCAGGCGTTCGACGTCCGACTTTTAGCCGTTCCAACGAGCTAAACGGCTCTTTCGAAAAACCTCGCGGACTAACGTCGACGAAACGTTTCGAAAGCGACGTTTCGTCCGCGTCGGGGGAGTGTTGAACGTTCGCCTGCAATTCCGTCAAAAAATAAAAACTCCGAATATTCAAGACAAGAAGCCTCCTTACTCTTGTTATTCTTGTCGCGACCGAATATCGTCAAACCTTTCGAGACTGATTTTAAGGTCGTTCCGCATAGGCTCCTTAAAGCGTTCCGTCTATTCGCCGCCGATAATCCCGCAAGCGCGATCCAGTTCGTTCCTCCGCCGCTAATCTCCCCCCGTTGAAAAACGGACGACTTACGCGGAACCAAATTTCATTCCCATTCAATCGTCGCGGGCGGCTTCGAGCTAATATCGTACACGACGCGATTGACGCCTTTTACCTCGTTGATAATACGCGCGGATATTTTCGCTAAAACCTCGTAAGGCAACCTACTCCAGTCGGCGGTCATGAAATCGGTTGTCGAAACGCAACGAACGGCGATCGCGTTTTCGTAGGTTCGACCGTCTCCCATGACGCCGACGCTGCGCGTCGGCAGCAAAACGGCAAACGCCTGCGACGTCTCGCGATAAAGATTCGCTTTGACAATTTCGTCGACGACGATCGCGTCCGCTTCGCGCAGAAGATCGAGAGTTTCTTTCGTAACGGAACCAAGACAGCGAACGGCAAGCCCCGGTCCGGGAAACGGATGCCGCCAAACCAGATTCTCGGGCAATCCAAGTTCCAAACCAACGCGGCGGACGTCCCCCTTGAACAGTTCGCGAAGCGGTTCGACAAGCTCAAATTCAAGCTCGTCGGGCAACCCTCCGACGTTGTGATGATATTTGATCGTCGCCGCCTGACCGCCCTTCTTTCCCCCGCTTTCGATAACGTCCGGGTAAATCGTTCCTTGAGCGAGGAATCGGGCGCCGTCAATCTTCTTAGCCTCTTCGGAAAAAACGTCGATAAACGTCTTGCCAATAATCTTGCGTTTGCGTTGCGGATCGTCCACTCCCGCGAGCGCCGTCAAAAAACGATCCTCCGCGTCGGCAATCACAAGATTGACGTCAAAATTGGCTCTAAAAACCTTCGCGACGGACTCGATCTCGTTTTTACGCATCATGCCGTTGTCGACAAAGATGCAAGTCAGTTGCGAACCGACCGCGCGAGAAATCAAAGCGGCGGCGACCGCCGAGTCGACTCCGCCGGACAAACCGCAAATAACGCGCTCTTTGCCAACCTGAGCGCGAATCTTTTCAATCGCGGTCGCGACAAAGTTTTTCATCGTCCAATCGCGGGACGACTTGCAGATCTTCGACACAAAGTTGGCGATAATCTTGCCGCCCTCGACCGTATGCGTTACCTCGGGGTGAAACTGAATTCCGTAGAAACGAGCCGATTCGCAAGCGACCGCGGCGTTCGGACACGTCGAAGTCGACGCGAGAGCCGTAAAGTCGGAAGGCAATCGCGTCGCTTGATCTCCATGACTCATCCAGACCTGAGACTTGAGTGAAACGCCTTCAAACAAGGGACTTACGGATTCGGAGGCGTTAACGACAAGTTCGGCGGGTCCGTATTCGCGACGAATCGCGGGCTCGACCATTGCCCCGAACTCCTTGCAAGTCAACTGCATGCCGTAGCAGACTCCGAGAATCGGAACGCCCAACTTATAAACGTTTGGATCGATTTTAGGAGCCTTGGGGTCGTAAACGCTTGAAGGACCTCCGGAAAGGATCAAACCTATCGGAGACCGATTCGCGATCTCTTCCGCAGTCGTTTCGCAGGGAATAATTTCGCTGTACGTCTGATTTTCGCGAACGCGTTGCGCCAACAACTGGGCGTATTGCGAGCCAAAATCGAGTATCAGAATAATCTCTTGATGTTCGCTTGAGGCGTCCATTGAACGTGTCTCTCGTTTCGACGATTTCTCGGCGGCAAAGCGCTTCGAACTAACCGCGCGTCAAAACGGTCGACGCGCTCTGAATAAGGATTATAGCCCGTGTGAAAAATAATTAAATACCCGTTGTTTAAATTAAAACGGCGACAAGCCTGCGATTCGTTACAGTTATTTGATTTGTCTTACTTTCCATATCTTACCTATACGCCGTTTTGAATTTTAACGATTTTAACAATAATACGCGACAGATTAAAAAAAATAACGAAAAAACGCGGCGATTAAAGATTTTCGGCAATTAAGAAGATTTGAAAAAACTTACAATTAAGGGTAGCGCTTCGAGCGCTCGGTCGTTAAAACCGCTACGATCCGTTTCCATTTAGCGTTTTAGCGTCCTATCTTCGTTTTGTGAAGCGCGCGATTTGCGCGAACCCGAATAGATCGATATTGCCGACGACGGCATTGTGTTTTGCCGCCGTCGTGAATAGTGTTTAATCAACGCAAAGATGTCAAAACGACGACGACAACCAAATCCCTTTAGGACCGCGTTGACGCGGGTAGGCGCCGCATTCTTGTGCGTCGCCGCCTTTAGCGGTATGGGATTGGCGGTTTCGTCGATGAGTCGCGGAATCGATCAAGATCGCTTTATCGGCGTTTTGAACAACGCCTCGAACTATCTCGTCGTCCGCAAGGGCGATCATTTGTCCGGCTCGAACGCCAATCAAAACGAACGATCGGACTTTGCGACGCTCGCTCGTTCTCTCGCGCTCGATTCGTCCGCGACGAATCCTCTTGACGTCGGAGTCGACCGTCCTGAAGCGCCGATCGCGCAAGGCGAAAGTCTTTTTTCAAAAGACCTCGAGCGTCTAAGCGGCTCCGAATTTGAAAAGGAAACAATAGACGAGTCCGAGAAAAATGGAGTCGTCGAGAATGATTTTAAAGATGGCTGGCAGGACGAATTAGCGTTGACGCCTTACGAAACCCCGAAGTTCGAGCCTCTTCCGTCAAAAGCGTGGAATGATAATTTAGAACTCGCTTACGATTCCGACAATCCCGACGACGCTCTCCCGTTCGCGCCCTCGACGTTGGTCAAACCCGACGGTTCTCTTACCTACAAACCGGCTCCCGCCCAAGATTCAACGCGATTCTTTGCCGAAACTAAGGCGGAGCGAAACTCTCCCGCTCAACGCGGAGGAGTCTCGCAAGTCGAGGCGGTTCTTCCGTCAAAAGCGAATTCTTTTCAATCGGTTAGCCATCCGGTTTACGTGGACGGCTTCGCGCGCGACGGAGCCCTCAGAAGAGGCGCCGCGCCTGGAACCGGCGTCGTTTCTATCGACGTCGACTAAAAAAATTCCCGCGTTATTCGCGAGCGCGGGAAGTCTCTTAAAACAACGCTTGTTGAACGTCCGCCCCAAGGCGAGTTTGAACGCGGATTCCGACGATTCGTCTCACAAAACGCCTTTCGTGCTTGGAACGCCGGATTGTCGAGGATCCTTCTCGACCGCCGCGCGAATCGAGCGCGCGACCGATTTAAAAATCGCCTCGGAAATATGATGACCGTTTCCTCCGTATGGAACGTTAATGTGCAAATTGCACGCCGCCGCGTTGGAAAAACCTCTCCAGAACTCGTTTATCAGTTCGAGATCAAAATTTCCCGCTCGTTCGACGGGAAACGTCGCGTTAAAAACGAGGAACGGACGACCGGAAAAATCAATCGCCGTTTCCGCGAGCGTCTCGTCCATCGGAAGAACGAAGAATCCGTAGCGACAAATACCCTTTTTATCGCCCAACGCTTTGCTAAAAGCTTGTCCCAGCGCGATTCCGACGTCCTCGACCGTATGGTGTCCGTCGACTTCAAGATCTCCGCGGACTTCGAGCGAAAGATCGACTTTGGAATGCGCGGAAAACAACGAGAGCATATGATCGAAAAAGCCAAGTCCCGTCGACGCGGAGGATTGACCCGTCCCGTCAAGATTAATCGTCAAATGAATTTGCGTTTCTCTGGTGTCGCGCTTAATTTCAGCCGTTCTCATGATCGCCTCGATTCAGTAAGTGTTCAATGCTCGGGTAGCCGCTCCTGACATTCCGATAAATTCGCGGCGCTGAAAAGCGACGCCTTGGATCGAAAAGGAGATCAACCGACGGGGGGCAACCTCCCTTTTAAGAGTAACAAAGGGCGACTGGAACGTTCAACGTTCGCCGTTCATAAAACGTTCGACAAGCGCCAAACAAGCGTCCGCGTCTTCGTCAAGTCCGACCGTGACGCGCAACCCCTCGCTCCAGGCGGGGTAATTCATATAGCGGACAAGATAGCCGTTCTTCTTGAGAAACAGGTAAAGTTCTTCGTGATTGAATCCGGTTTCGGGACAAACGTTCCAAGTGAAATTCGCAAACGAATCCGGAACGACAAAACCCAATTCGCGCATCTTTTTCTGTTGACGCTCACGAGTGGCGATGATTTTTTTCGTCGTCGCTTGAAGCCATTCCTGATCTTGAATGGCGGCGGCCGCGGCGGCGATGGAAAGAGCGTCGCAATTGTACGAATCCTTAACCTTCAACATCTGTTCGATCATCTCGGGCCGCGCTATCAAAAAACCGAAGCGCAAACCCGCGAGAGCGTAGGACTTGCTTAGCGTGCGCGTAACCATCACGCGAGGATTTCGTTTAACGAGCTCCACGCAACTCGCGCCGGCAAAGTCCGCGTACGCCTCGTCGACGACGAGAGGACACGGAAGACTGTTGGCGATCCTTTCGACTTCTTCGACGGAAATCAGCGTGCCGGAAGGAGAATTTGGTGAGTGTCAGTAGGGAAGTACCGGCAACAAGAAAAACAAGACGAAGCGAATCGGGCTCGACGCCACCCTCCAGAGGATTAACGCGGAAAGGCGCCGTCGGAGTCGGCGACGGAACCTGCGAAAAATAGTCCGGCAACGTCCAGTCGTCCCGAAAATAAACCTCTTCGCTTCGAGCCCCCTGAATGTCCGCGAGCGACTTGTAGAGAATATAACTCGGATAGGGCAGCCGCAAAAGCTGGTTCTCGCCGACAAACGCGCG
>CAMZEO010000174.1 GCA_947305735.1 uncultured Planctomycetales bacterium
CGCGCCGCTCAAATTCGCGCGGAGATCGAAAAGACGACAAGCTCCTACGACAAAGAAAAGTTGCAGGAGCGTCTTGCGAAGCTGGCCGGCGGAGTCGCGCGCATTAACGTCGGCGCGGCGACCGAGTCGGAAATGAAGGAGCGCAAGTATCTGTATGAAGACGCCCAGGCCGCGACGAAAGCCGCGCTTGAGGAAGGCGTCGTTCCCGGCGGCGGCGTTATGTTGCTTCGCGCGGCGGACGCGCTCAAGAAGATCGACTGCGCCGTCGAAGACGAGTCCTACGGCGTTCAGATCGTCAAACGCGCTCTTGAAGCTCCTATTCGTGAAATCGCGCTTAACGCCGGCGTCGAAGGGTCGGTCGTCGTTAGTCGCGTGCGCCAGATGAAGGGCAAGAACGACGGTTATGACGCCGACAAAGACGCTTACTGCGACCTTGTTGAGGCCGGCGTAATCGACCCCGCCAAGGTTGTTCGCGCCGCGCTTCAGAACGCGTCGAGCGTCGCGGCGCTTTTGCTCACGACCTCTTGCGTTCTTACGGATATTCCGAAAGAAGAACCCGCCGCGCCGGCCGATCCGAACGGTATGGGCGGCATGGGCGGCGGAATGCCCGGCATGGGCGGTTTCTGATCCGCGCCCTTTTCGTAGACGGTTTTTACTCGCGTCGGCGTTTTAACCGACGCGCCGCAACTTACAAAAACAATCGCGTTTATACATATTGAAAGGACATAGAAATGTCTGCTAAAAAGAATTTGAATCTGAAACCTCTGGAAGATCGTCTCGTTGTCGAACCCTTGGACGCCGAAGAGAAAACTGCCGGCGGTATTTTTCTGCCCGACAGCGCGAAAGAAAAGCCGCAACGAGGAACGGTCGTGGCCGCGGGCGCGGGTCGTCTTCTCGACAACGGCAAACTTGCCGAAATGAGCGTTGGCGTCGGCGACGAAGTTATTTACGGAAAGTATTCCGGTTCCGACGTAGAAGTCGACGGCGTTCAGTACAAGATCTTGCGCGAAAGCGACGTTCTCGCGAAGGTCGTTAAGACGGCGTGATCCCGACTTTGTTTCCTTGCGTCTGCGTTCGCCGCGATTTTCCTCCCTTTCTTTCGCGTTTCGACGCGGGCGCGAGGGGATTTCCTCTTTCAGTATATTTGGAAGCGACGAGGCAAATTTGAAGCGGCTCGCTCTTTGCTCTCCTCCTCCTAAGACCATATAAGGACGATACTCCATGGCAAAGCAATTGATCTTCGACGACGCTGCTCGACGCAAGATGCTTGACGGCGTCAACAAATTGGCGGACGTTGTCGCGGTAACGCTTGGTCCCACCGGCCACAACGTCGTTTTGAGCAAACCTTACGGCGGTCCGAAAGTGACCAAGGACGGCGTTTCCGTCAGTAAAGAAGTCGAACTTGACGACCCCTTCGAAAATATGGGCGCCAAGTTGGTCAACGAAGTCGCTTCAAAGACGAACGACGTGGTTGGCGACGGCACGACGACGGCGATCGTGTTGGCTCGCGCGATATTTAAAGAGGGACTTCGCAACGTGACGGCGGGCAGCAACCCGACGGCGATTCGTCGCGGTATCGATCGCGCTTGCGACGCCGCTATTGGGGAACTTCAGAAGATCGCCAAGCCGGTGACGACAAAAGAGGAAATCTCGAACGTCGGCACGATCAGCGCGAACAACGACCGCGAGATAGGCGATTTGCTCGCCGACGCGATGGAAGCGGTTGGAAACGACGGCGTCATCACGGTTGAAGAGGGAAAAACGTCCGAAACGACCTACGAGGTCGTCGAAGGCATGCAGTTTGACAAAGGGTACTTGTCGCCGTACTTTATCAACGATATGGCGGAAATGAAATGCACCCTTGAAGACGCGTACATTCTTCTTCACGAGAAGAAGATTTCCAACACGCGCGAACTTATTCCGCTTCTTGAAAAGGTTGCGAATAAGGGCAAGCAACTTCTTATTATCGCCGAAGACGTCGACGCGGAAGCGCTGACGATGCTTGTCGTCAATAAACTTCGCGGCGTCGTCGACGTCTGCGCGGTCAAGGCTCCCGGTTTTGGCGATCGTCGCAAAGCGATGTTGCAGGATATCGCGATTCTTACGGGCGCGGAAGTCATCAGCGAAGACCTCGGCATTAAGTTGGATTCCGTCGAACTAAGTCAACTTGGTCAGGCGAAACAAATCAACGTCGACAAAGACGCGACCGTCATTATCGACGGCAAGGGTAAAAAAGCCGACATTAAAGCCAGAACCGATCTCCTGCGTCGTATGATTGACGAAGCCGAAAGCCAGTACGATCGCGAAAAATATCAAGAACGTCTGGCGAAGTTGTCCGGAGGCGTCGCGATCGTGAAAGTCGGGGCGCACACCGAGGCGGAAATGAAGCAGAAAAAAGACCGCGTGGACGACGCGTTGCACGCTACTCGTGCCGCGGCGCAGGAAGGTATTCTTCCCGGCGGAGGCGTCGCCCTTCTGCGTTGCCGAGAGGCTGTTGAAAAGTCTCGCAAGGAAGCGCGCGGCGACGAAAAGATCGGCGTCGACATTCTTTATCGCGCGCTCTCCGCTCCTCTCTGCCAAATTGTCGACAACAGCGGTTCCGACGGAATGGTCGTCGTCGACGAAGTCGCTCGACAGGAAGGGTCGAACGGTTACAACGCCTCGACCGGCAAGTACGAGGACTTGTACAAGTCGGGCGTTATCGATCCGTTGAAGGTCGTTCGCGCCGCTCTGTCCCATGCCGCCAGCGTCGCGGGGCTTATGCTCACGACGGAAACTCTTGTCACCGACGTCAAGAAGGATAAGAAAGTCAACGACGCGGTTCGTTGACGGGTCGGTTCCGTCACGACGGTTGCTTGAGTCGAGTTTATTGCCCCGACGCAACGAGTTGGGAATGTGTCAGATTCGCTCGCCAGGACGGGCGAATCTGTTTTTTTAAGTTAGCTCGCGCCGCGCGAAACGGTTTGTCTCGCGTCTTTCGCGGACGCCCGACCGGGCGCGCGTCCGCCGTCGGCGCGTAAGCGACGGCGTTTGGAATGAGATCAATGGCTGAAGAAGTCGATTATTACGGAATACTTGGAATTGATCGCTCGGCGACGGCCGAGGAGATTGCGTCGGCTTATCGCAAGACGGCTCGAAAATACCATCCCGACCTTAATCCGGGCGACGAGGAAGCCGTCGAAAAGTTTAAATTATGCGCCGAAGCGTTCGAAGTCCTGAAAGATCCTGAAAAGAAAGAAATTTACGACCGCTACGGCAAAGCCGGACTCGATCGTAACGGCGCCGGCTCCTCGTTTCAGGACGTCGGGGACATTTTTGGCGCGTTTGGCGATCTGTTCGGCGATTTTTTTGGCGGAGGTCGCTCCACGAACGCTCGGCAGGGATCCGACGTTCGGTGCGGCGTCACGCTTGATCTTCATGAAGCGGCCAAAGGCGTCGCGAAAGAAATCAGGTTTCGACGCCGCGAGGTTTGCAAAACGTGCGGCGGTTCCGGGGCGAAACCGGGCACTAAGCCGGAAGTGTGCAAATATTGCGGCGGTCGCGGTCGCGTTCAGCAATCGACCGGTATTTTTTCAATCCAGACGACGTGTCCCAAATGCGGCGGTCGAGGGACCGTGATCGAAGAACCTTGTTTCGATTGCCGCGGATCCGGTTTGACCTCAAAAGAGGTGACGCTCGAGGTTCGTATTCCGGCGGGAGTCGACAGCGGCGTTCGTTTGCGCATTCAAGGCGAGGGGGATCGCAGTCCCAATGGAGGTTCTCCCGGCGATTGTTACGTTTTTATCCAGATTAAGAAACATCCTTTGTTCCGCCGCGAGGGGCAAGACTTAATCTGTCAGATTCCGATCGGGTACGCGCAGGCGGCGCTCGGAGCGGAAATCGAAGTTCCGACGCTTGACGGAATTGAAAAAATCAAGATACCCGCCGGGACGCAGAACGGCGAGATCATTCGTCTTAAGGGGCGCGGCATGCCGATTCCGCGCCGCAATTTCGCGGGCGATCTTTTGATTCAGGTCGTGATCGAAGTGCCGACGAAAATCAAACCGGAACACGAAGCGATTTTGCGCAAGTTGGCGGAATACGAAGGGGATTCCGTTTTGAAGGGACGCAAGTCGTTCAGCGCGAATCTCAAACAATTTGTTAAGGATTTCTTTCCTGAAAAAAGGAGTCCTAAGCAAGGCGACGAAAAAGAGAAGGGCGATAAGAAGTGATCATCGTTCGTTTTGTTGTTTTCAACTCATAACGGTCTGTTTTTTGTCAACTAACGAGACGACGTTCCTTTTAGAAACGTCGGAGGAAGAATATGCGAGATAAATCGAACGAAGACAATCCGGTCTTTAAAGAAGACGTCGACGCGCTCGCGAAAGAAATCGCGGACGCCGCCTCCTCGGAACAAAAGTCCGACGAAAAAGTTATGACGATATCCGTCGACGAGTACGAAAAACTTAAAACGGATCTCGCCGCCGCCAACGACCGCGCTCTTCGAGCGTTGGCCGAGTTGGAGAATTTTCGCAATCGAACAAACCGCCTGGCGCGAGAAGAGCGCAAATACGCCGGCGTCGATCTTGCGCGCGACTTGCTTCCTTTGTGGGATAATCTCGGTCTTGCGCTTAGTATTCAGGATCCTGACAAAAACGCTCGAGCGGTTGTCGACGGCGTTAAGATGGTTCACGACGAGTTTCTGAAAGTTTTGTCGAAAAACGGTATTGAGAAAATCGACGCGCTTCACCAACCGTTCGACCCAAATTTCCATGAATCGGTCGCCTTCGTTCCTTCCGAAGAATTTCCTCCAAATACGGTCGTCGTCGAATTGAAAGCGGGATTCACGATGCATGATCGCGTCGTTCGCGCGGCTCAGGTCGTTCTGGCCTCCGCCGTTCCGAAAACCGAACCGGGAGAGGAAGACGTTTAGCCGTTTCAACGCTTGCGAGCGCGGCTCCGAGTCGGCGTTTGGAGCGTTTAGGAATCAATAAAAAGAAGTTGCGACAATGCCAACATACGAATATCATTGCGACGGTTGCGGTAAAAACGTAGATATTTTTCATTCCATGTCCGCGAAACCGGCGGAAATTTGCCCCGAGTGCGGAGCAAAAAAGCTTCGCCGACTTATGAGCGAAGGAGCCGGCATTATCTTTAAAGGACATGGTTTTTACTGCACGGATTACAAATCGAGTTCGTCGGAATCGAGCGGTTCCGGCGGTTCAAGCGACTCTTCGGAATCGAAAAGTTCAGACTCCGCCTCCGACGCTAAAAAGTCGGAGAAGGTTGGCGGAAAGACCGACAAACCCGCGAAATCGGGCGTTTCAAAAGAGAAAAAGTAGAGGAATGCGCCAATATGCGTTGTCCCATATGCGGCAAAAATTTTTCAAGAGAGGATCCGAAGGTCGCTCTTCCGTTTTGTTCGCCGCGCTGTAAATCGATTGATATGAAGCGTTGGTTGGGCGAGGAATATTCGCTCGAGACGATCGACCTCGACAAGTTGGAGGAAAGGATTGTCGGCGTCGATTCCCCGTCAAACGATTCGAAAGACGACTAGCGCGACCGTTCTCGTCTTTCGTGTTTCAGCCGATTGGGAATTTTTTTCTCCGTCGGCTTTTTTTGACGATTCTCGCGTCCCAGGCTCTGCTTTTTGTTGATATTTTTTTACTCTCGTATACAATAGCGTCTGCGATTTGGCGCTTGACGCGTCGTCGGCGCCTTCGAGACGCCGGGCGCGCGCCGAGCCGTTATGGTGGAGATAAGCAATGAAGAGAATTACCGATATTGACGAGGGAACGATTCGACGCGTCGATTGGCAAACGCTAGTTCCTCCGACGATTTTATTTCGCGCCTTTTCCCTGACGTTTAAACCGACGTTTTTGTTCATTGGCTCGGTTATTGCGGCTCTTTGCGCGATTTTAGTCGGTTTTCGTCCTTATTCCGGGACATACGATCCTTGCGGCGGGGATTGGCTTTCCTGCGCTCCGGAGGATGCTCGAATTTTTTGTTTATCGATCTTTCCGTATTTCACGCCTTTTCAGGTAACGCGTTCTTCGGAAAGCGTCGTCGTCTTTTGGCTGGTCTTGTTGGTCGGATCCGTCGTCGCCGTTTGGCTGGCGCTCGCGCTTTCGCGTTCGACAGTCGTCCGCCTGACGAGTTCGGCAAGGTCGTCGACGTTCGCGTCGTGCGTTTTCGCGTTGAAGAAGTTTCGATCGTTGATTATGCCCGGTCTTCTACCGATTGGCGCGCTTTTAGCGTTGCAGTTTTTCGCGCTCGCGGCGTCCAAGCTGGGCGCGTTGGGGCATATTGGCGCGCCGTTTTTCGCGCTTGCGTTTCTGATTTCGGGAGCGCTGCTCGTCGTCGTCGCGCTTGCGTTTCCCTTGGCGATAGCCGCCGTCGCGACGGAAAACTGCGATTGTTTCGACGCGACGTCGCGCGGCGTTTCCTATGCGACGCAACGTTTTCTTTTCTTGATAATGTACGCGTCTTTTTCGGCGGTTCTCGCGTGCGTCGGATTCGCGGTCGTCGAAGCGCTTGTCGAGCTTAGCTTGTTTTTTTACGAATCCGCGTACTTCGACAGCCTTGACGATTCCTGGATCATGTTTTGGCGTTTGACGCTGATCCTGCATCCGATCGTTTACGCGTGCTGTTCGACGGTCGTCTACGCCGACGCGATTTATATCGCGTTGCGGCGCAGCGTGGACGGAACTCCTTACGATTCGTGCGTTCTGGATCTCAAAGGACGCAAACCGAGACAGTTGCGTCAAATCCTCCTGGATATGAAAGGCGCGCCCGTCGTCGCCGGAACCGAAGACGAAGACGCTTCTTTGACGGAACAATCGAAAACTCCCGAGACGAAGGACTAGCGATTTGATCGACTCTCGAGAAGGCAAAAAAACTTCCGTAAAAGAAACGCTCGGCGGGACCTCCGTTTTTTCCGTTCCGAAAAAATGGAAGATCGAGAATCGCCGCGATCGGTTTGAAGTAGCACGATTGACTCCTTCCGGCAGAGGCGCGGTCGCGTGCGTGGGCGTTCGAGGCGCTCGAGCGCAATCGGTTTTTCTCGAGCGTTGGAGTCGCCCCGACGGGACGAGGCTCGAGTTTGCTCCCTGGACGTCCGACGTCGCTGGTCGTCCTTATTTCGGTTTATTTCGCTTCGACGAACTTGGCGGCGTTTCCGAAGAGATAGTGTTGCGTCGTCGGACGGCGAATTCGTTTGAACTCAACTGCCACGGGGGCGACCTCGCGTCGTCCCGGCTGATACGATATTTTACCGAGCGCGGCGCCGCGGAGACGACCGACGACGAATGGGAGCGAGCCGTCGTTTTGGAAGAACGCGGTTTTTGGGACGACCGATTTAACGAACGTCTGGTCGACCCGATCGAGTCGCTTTTTTACCGCGCCGTCGACGAGCTTGTCTCGAAGGCGACGACGGAGTTGATCGCGAAACTCGCTATGCGTCAGCGCGGGGTTTGGCGCGAGTTTTTCGATTCCGTCTCGTCGACTTTGGAACAATCGGACGGCAATCCGCGCGAGATCGACGCGCTCGTCGATCGTATTGACGCCGTTTTGTCGCGGGGGTTATGGGGACGTTGGCTTTGCGCGCCGATAACGGCGACTCTTTTGGGAGCGCCAAACGTTGGCAAGAGTAGTTTGCTTAACGCCGTTCTCGGGTACGACCGGGTCGTCGTGTCGCCGACGGCGGGCACGACGCGCGATTTGGTCGAAGTTCCTCTTGTGATCGACGGGTGGAATTTCCTGTTGATCGACGCGGCGGGTCTTCGCGAAACTTCCGACGAAATCGAACGAACCGGCGTTCTGTTGGCGTTGGAGAGCGCGCGTCGCGCGGACGTCGTTCTGAAGGTTTACGACGTCGAGCGAACCCGCGCGGAACAAGACGACCTTTTCGCGCGTTTTCTCGGCGACGAGCGGAAAGCCGTCGAGAAGAGTTTGATTGTTTTGAACAAAACTGATCTTCCCGAATCAAATTGGGGAGAAGACTGGCGGCTTGGAGGCGCGTCCGACGTCGCGAAGGTTAGCGCGAAGACTTGCGACGGCGTCGAAGAGCTTTTCCTCGCGCTTGTTCGTTCCGCTTTTGAAGGGACGACGCCAGGTCGAGGACCCGCGCTCTGGACGCGCGAACAGACGGAATATTTGTTGGAATTGAGAAATAATTTATTGAATTATCATAAATTGATCGGTTGACAAGGGGACGGACGCCGAATGACGTCGGCGTCGGATCGACGGGCGATAAGAACGACGCCGACAATAAGGAAAGAATATGGTTTACGAAACGACGGGCGGTTTGAATCTCGGCTTGTTTTTCGATTGGGGCGCGGCGTCGATAGCGCTTGGTTTCGTCGGATTGCTGGTCGTGTTTGGGGATTCTGACGCCGATCTGGAAGAAATTAAAGAACGTCTCGCTTCTTCCGTTCGTTCTTTTGTCGATCTTGTTTCTTTGACGGTCAATCGCAACGCTTCTAAAAAAGACGAAGAAACGAACGATCAGAACGACGAGGGCGCGGCTTCTTCCAACGGCGAACGGAACGAAGCGCAAGACAAAGAACGCTCGCCGGACGTCGGGCGGAACGAACGTTCTAACGAACAAAAACGCTCTCGAGATCCTTCGATCAATAATTTCGAGTCCTGGCCTCATGACTATTGG
>CAMZEO010000175.1 GCA_947305735.1 uncultured Planctomycetales bacterium
TAACGCGCACCGTTCCGCCCAACGCTTCAATGGTTTTCGCAATTTGTCCGGAAACTTCTTCCGGATTGCGCGCGTAAGCCTCAGAATTCAGAATGTATAATCCTTCGTAAACGTGTTCTGAAGTCATGTAATACTCCTAAGTATATGATACGATTTTTGTCGCGCAAAAATCGCCCTCGTCGGCAAAGACGAGCCTTTCTTCGATTCTTCTTGAAACTGATATTCAAGCGAGTCGAACTATTATGTTATCAACACGCCCCGGCGAAAAACTTCGTTTCGAGGGCACAATATCGAAATCGAGAAAAAGCGTCGCGATGACTAAAAAGCTTCTAAACGCCGACGTTATTCATTAATTCTTTTAGTTCTTTTTTCGTCGACGTTATATTTATTCATCGCCTCTGCGCAACCGCGCTCAACCCAAATCCGCGCCGCGTCGGCGACATTTTTGATCGCGACTTCAACGTCGACGCGCTCTTCTTTACGAAACTGCGTCAGTACGAAATCCACGACTTGATCGGTGGAGGAAGGACGCCCGATACCGATTCGCGCTCTGGCAAAATCCTGGGTTCCCAACCTTGCGATGATATCTTTTAATCCTTTTTGCCCGCCGCTTCCCGCCGATTCCCGAATGCGAATCTTTGCAAGCGGAAGGTCAAGGTCGTCGCAGACGACAAAGACGTCAGTTTTGGGATCCAACTTGTAAAACCTCACGACTTCCGAAACGGAGACTCCGCTTAAATTCATAAAAGTCGTAGGGCAAAGAAGCAGGACGTTTTTATCCGCAATTCTTGCGTCTAAACAGTCGGCGTGAAACCGATTGATCGGTTTTCCCGTAGCGTGCCTTGCGGCAAGTTCCGCGAGAACCATGTAACCGACGTTATGCCGCGTGTCCTTGTACTTTGACCCAGGATTACCCAAACCGACGATGACTTTACTCGGTTTCATTTTGTTTTTCGGCTTCCTGCAAAAGACGCTCTTAAAAACGTTGCGAACGAAACTAGAGATCTTTGGCATGATAATTGTTCCGAAAAAAGTCGAACAGGTCGCAACAAATTCGCAACGAATCGTTCATTGACCTAAAAACTCGTATCGAACTAAATCGAAAGAAAGCAGTTGCGACGCGGGGAGAGCTTATTCCTCTTCTTCTTCCTTTTTGCGTCCAATGACCTCAGGCTCGGCGCCCTCGACAGCTTCCGTTTCAGTTTCTTCAACGACGACTTGTTCGGAACACTCAACGACGAGCGTTTCGGGATCAGCCAAGAGCTTAACGCCCTCCGGAACCAAAACGTCGGCGACGCGAATCTGCTGGTTGAAACCAAGAGAGTTAATCCCGACGGCAATGTGTTCAGGAGCGCTAGTAGGTTCGGCTTCAATTTCGATCATGTGCAGATGCTGCTTAATGACTCCGCCGTCTTTGAGTCCGGGAGCTTCGCCCCGAAGGACGACCGGGACGGAAAGTTGGACGCGCTCGTGTTCGCTGACGCGGGTAAAGTCGACGTGCAGGACGACGTCTCCCCAAACGTTCCATTGAACTTCCTTGATAAACGCTCGTTCTGAAGCGGCGCCTGAAAGCTGTACGAAACGACTTCCATGACGGAGAGCCGCCTCCACTTGTTCCGTGGATACGGAAAGATTAACCACTTCTTGTTTGTGCCCATAAAGCACGGCGGGCGTTTTACCGCTCTCTCGGAGACGACGGTTTCGACGTTTACCAACCGCCTCGCGACGCTCGACCGACAATGTCAAAAGTTCGACCATATATTTTCCTTTGACGGATAAAAGTTATGTCGCTCGCCATAGAGAAACACGGCGTTTCTCGTACTCCAAGCAACCTTCTTTTAGCAGGCTAAATTTCGTTGATTATCCCATTTTTTTGCCCTTCTTCAAGGGGGGGACTTTAAAAGTCGTTTCACTCGATACTTCCGATTATACCTCCAAGTAGCGAATAAAAACCGCAAAATGTTTTTTGTGATTGTTTTTGATAACAGGAACGGTCTTTTCTGATGTAATTCCTCGTAGTTCGCTTTCGAACGAAGTTATAAACTGTTTTTTTAACAAACAATTCGGCTGTTCAAAAAGAGGTCGCGTTTTTCTGACGCAATTGTCAATCGAAGATGACAATAACTACGTCAAGGTCTGTTCTCGCATTGTTTTAAGGAGTTTGACATATGTTGACTTCTCCAGTTCAAGAATAGCTGTCTTCAAGATTTTTTCATAGTGGGGGCTACAAATTTAAAAAATACGTCTTGCCATATTGCGTTATTTTGCTAGAATAACGCCGTCGTCGACGGGTCGTTTGGTCTTGAGCGAAAAACGAGTTGTTTCGTTTGTCTCAAAGCAGAGCGATAACCAGCGTTATTATAGTATTTAGCGGTTGCGTAATCGCATTTCAGAACGCCATCCCGTCGCGGTTAGCGATATTTGCGCGGATCCCGTTTTGGTCGTCACCCAAACTATGAATGTAAGTTGTCGCGGGGTTTGTCGGATTTCGTTTTTCCGCGACGGGTTTTTTATTTCTCTTTAAGTAAATCGCCGAATTTTTTCGGGGCGTTGTAAGCTTCTTTTTCAAGAGCGGTTTTTTTTCTCGACTTTTGATTTGATCTCGATTATATTAATTTGCGTTGTCTGTTTCTTTTCCGTAAGCTAACGATAGACGACGACCAACGTTGGTCTTCTTCTACCGTCGCGGCGTTATACTATGTCAAAGGCGCGAATATGAGTCAATCGAACGACGAGTCGAGCGGAACCCTGAAACCTGATTTTTCTCCGGAAGTAATGGAAAACCTTTTTTATTGGGCGCGCGACCGCGTCGCAAACAAAGTCGCCAACACTCCGCCTCCTGACGCGACCCTACTCGGCGATCTGGCGAGAATCCCCGTGCTAGGCGTTTTTGTTAGCTTTAAAAAGAACGGAAGACTTCGTTCCTGCATGGGGTATATGCTCGACGGTGTGGATCTCTTTACGGCTCTGGAATCGGCGGCGATTTCCGCTTCGACAAGCGACCCGAGGTTTCCCCCGATTTCCAGCTCCGAGTTTTACGATCTTGATCTGGAAGTGTGGACGCTTGGGTCGATGCGTCTAATAGACGAACCGGGGGCGGCTCGGCGCGACGCGATCGAGATAGGACGCGACGGTCTCCAAATACAGGGGCGCGGACGAAGAGGATTGCTCCTGCCCAGCGTGGCTTTAGAAATGAACTGGGGAGTCGATCAGTTTTTGGAGGGCGTGTGCGACAAGGCGGGCTTGTCGCGCGGGTCTTGGGCGGACAAAGACGTTCAACTTTTTGCGTTTGAGGGCGTTTCTTTTAAAAAACCTTTTGTTTGGAATGTTAGTAAAAACCCGGCATTGGCCAAGCTGATCGCAGATTTTCAGGAAAACGCCTCAAATGATTCATCAGGGAACCATCAAGATAGAATTCGTCCCGTTTTTTCACTTTCTCCCAACTTGTTCCAATGGCAAGCGCCGAAAGAAAGCAGACGTCGAGACTCCTCCCTGGATTTTTCAGAATCCGTTCGTTTTCCCGCCGTCGAGGGGATGTTCTATCCAAAAACTGCGGCGGAGCAAACCGCTCTTTTAGACCGTTTTGACTCGTACAATCGTTCTGATCTACCCTTTTTTGGGGAAAAACAAAGCGTCTCAGCCGCGCTTGTTCCCCACGCCGGTTGGGTTTTTTCCGGTCGGCTGGCGTCCAAAACGCTGAGTCGTATTAAGGAACCTGAAACGCTTGTTGTTTTAGCGCCGAAACATCGTCGGGAAGGCGCAAATTACGCCGTTATGCCCTATGGATACTGGGGCTGGGACGGAGGTCGAGTTCCAAACGATCTTGACTTCTGCGAAGAGTTTGTCAAGGCTGTTCCCTGTTTTCGGAAAGACGCCGTCGCGCATCGTTCGGAGCATTCGATCGAGGTTCAAATTCCCCTTGTCGCAAGGTATTTTCCCAATGCAAAAGTCGTCGGTCTTTTGATAGGAGGTTCAACAAGGGAAGAATTATTGCGGACGGCCGAGCAGTTTGCCAAATTCTTGATCGAATGGGAAAGTCGCGGACACAGTAAACCGCTCTTGTTGATATCCAGCGATATGAATCATTACTCGAACGACTCAACCACTCGCGATCTCGATAAGAAAGCTACGGACGCGCTCGAATCGACGTCGCCTGACAATCTGTTAGACGTTGTCGCGCGCTACGGGATAACAATGTGCGGCGTTCTTCCGGCATTTTTGACGCTAACCGTCTTAAAACTCAGGGGAGAATATAATCGAGCGATCAAAGTAGGCTACGCGACAAGTTGCGACGTTTCCGGCGACGCCGAACGCGTAGTCGGTTACTCGGGATATCTTTTTGAATAATCCGTCGTTTCAGAAGGTAATTTTTGTTTTTCAACACATTTGAAACAAGAAGCAATGAAAAAGACAGTTTTAAAGTCAGTTTTTGTGTTTTCAGTTTTTCTTGCGTTTAATTCTTCAGTCGTCCAGATTTCTTTTACACAAGACGGATCCCCCGTTCAGGGGGAGGGGGTTAGCGTCGTCGGTTCTGAAGAAAGCGCCTCGCCGGAGGATCCGATTGCATTTCAAGCTAAGTCGGTTCGTCTTCTGTCCAAAGAATGGGTGGAGGATTTTACTCTACCTCCCCGTGTTTACCGACCGCTGCAGATTGTTCATGGGCGCGATCTGACCGATATCAATACGGTTAAATATTTTCGTGATCAATGTGGTCTTGGAGGTCTTGTGGTAAATGTCGGCGGCGTCGATTACATTCGTTCTGAAGAGAACTGGGAACGTTTCCTGATTGGCGTTAAAAATCTGAAAGAACTCGGAATGCGCGTTTGGATATATGACGAAGACGGGTACCCGAGTTTGAGCGCTGGAGGCGTCGTGCTTGAAGGTCGTCCCGATCTTTGGTCGTTAGAACTGGCGTATGATCCGGAACATGATCCTCCTTGTTACGTTCGCGATTGTTACGAGTATACGCATTCCAGCAACAACGTTTTTAAGTCTCGGCGATATCCCAATCCTCTAAATCCCGACGCGACCGCTCGGTTCATT
The DNA here is from genome assembly GCA_947305735.1 of uncultured Planctomycetales bacterium. Taxonomy (GTDB): domain Bacteria; phylum Planctomycetota; class Planctomycetia; order Pirellulales; family Thermoguttaceae; genus RUG369. Next base: position 5,044 of record CAMZEO010000175.1, read on the forward strand.
GAAACGACCCATCGACGTTATCGCTCGACGCTAGGCGAACTTTACGATTATGCGGAAGCCTTTTTTACCGACGAGCCTTCAATGATGGCCGCGAATCTGGGCGTTATTCGCGAAGAACACATCCGTTCGCGAGTTCCAACGGTTGATCCAATTGATCCTGATAAAAAGGAACTCCCCGTCGTTTCGTGGTGCGACGACGTAGAAGAACGTTATAAGGAAAAATATGGAGAGGAACTTCATTCTTGTTTAAAATCTTTGTTTGAAGGGGATACCGAAGCTGATCAAAAAGCGCGCCGACAATTTTGGACTTTGCTGGGCGAACTGGATCGCGAACGTTTTTACGGTCAGATTCAGGATTTTTGTCATGAAGATCCGGAAGGTCCCGTCGCGTCCGGGCATACTTTGTATGAAGAAAATATTCTTATGCACGTTCCGCTTGACGGTAATAAGATCGAGGCGTTAAAAAAGTTTGATATTCCCGGAATGGACATGTTAAATTCCGATCCGCTCGCTTATTTTTACGGTTGTTGGGCGGCGGCGGCGTTTCCCTGTTCGGCGGCTGAATTTATTGGTCAACGGCGAGTGATGACGGAAATAAGCGATTTTTCGCAACTTAATGTCGGCGACCGCAAACCTGTGACGCTTGACGTTATGGAAGCCGCCGCCGCTTGGCAGGCCGCTTTTGGCGTAACCGAATTTATGCTCTATTACGGAATCGGCGGCGCCGATTATCGCAACGAAGGAACTCATCGCGATTATTGCCGTTTTGTCGGAAGATTGAACGCGGTGTTGCGCGACGCCAAACCTGTCAGACCAGTCCTGATTTACTATCCGATCGAAGAATTACAGTCTGAGTTTCGACCATATGCCGGTTCGCTTACCGATCTTTCCAAACAGTCGGAACGCGCTCAACAGATTGTTCGTTCGTTCAACGCGTTGGGAGCGGGTTTGTCGCGAGTTCAGACGTCCTTTTGCGTAATTGACCGGGATACTTTGAAAAATTTAACGAGCGATCCTTCCGATCCAGACGAGGCTGAGCGGCTTAAAGGAAAGTTTTGCGGCGTCATATTTCCCAGGTTCTCTGAAAAAATCAATTATGATTGGGTTGATCCGAATTTTCGCGAGTACTGGGTTGATGAAAACAAATCGATTGAAGCTTGGGAAGACGTCGCTCGCGAGTTAGGCGATTTTTCCGGACCTCGTTTGACTCCGGAATCTGCCGCTCCCAACATTATCGAAGGCGCTTTCGAGAGGGAAGGGCGTTTACTCTTTTTAGTATCGAATGCCGACGTATCCGAATGGAAGGGAACGTTGAAAATGACGGGTGTTGAGCCCAACGTCTCCTTTGAGTCGGAATCTTGGATGGTTTTAGATCCGAAAACCGGTTCGATACGCTCTTTTGAAGCGAACGCCTCTGCATTCCCCGTTCAACTTGCCGGACGTCGGACGTTGATATTCGTTTCTCCGAAAGTGAAACAATGAGAAGATCGAACTTCTGACATAACGACGCGTTTCAACGCCGGTATTGCCCTTAACTATCGGTCGCTTAAAAGACTTTCGGACGTTTTTTGAAAGAAAAACGTTCTTTTTAGGGGGAAGTCCCTTGTCGAAATGGAAATGAGTAGTAGACTCGTTTTTGTTTTGTGGTTCCGGGGGCGAACTGGGTTCGACCGGGCGAGCGAAGCTTGGATTGCGCGTCGAGGTTGATCGGTTGGCCTCGTTAAAAGCCGATTGAAAATTTTAATTGCCAATAACCAAATGGCTATGGCCGCCTAAGAACAGGCGACCCCGGATTTGAGCTTTAGCCGAAGAGGCGAATAATCCGGTCGCTAAATTCGGATCGTCTTGCGTCGCGTCGAACACGCGCGAGATTAAATTTTGCTTTCGAATCGTTCCTGCGAGACCGTCGTCGATAAGGGTTCAAAGGGATTAAAACTTTAAAGAATCGACTACGCGCGTAGACGTTCTTGTAGAGACGTCGCGGGACGCGGGTTCAATTCCCGCCGCCTCCACTGATTTTGCAAATTCTTTTTTCAGGCGCTTTTAAACGTATGTTCGTTTGACGGGCGCCTTTTTTTTTCCGAAGTTTTTTAAAGAAAGATTCCTTTTTCGGGCGGATAGACGACGGTTTTGAAACGATGCGTCGACGAGGTTTTTGTTCTTTCCTATTGTTTGAACCTTAGAAGCCCCTTGCGTAACGCGATTGTTTTGGTTGAACGCTTTATTTTGGCGGAGCCGTCGTGTACGCGCGCCCCGGTGTTTCTTCTTATAGCGGGGAACAGGTTATAGCAACGGGGACGAACTTGATACCGGATCGCGAAATTGACGTCTTTTCAGGTTGACTATGGGAAAGTATTTACGAAACGTTTTGGACTTTGCCGTTTATTTTGTCGCGCGCTTTGCCGTATGCGTCGTTCAATCGATTTCTCTTGACGTTTGTAGTCGCTGGGCTGAGATTTTAGCGTTTCTTTTTAACGACGTTTTGCGCGTTCGCAGGAAACTGGTGGATTCAAATCTTTCACACGCCTTTCCCGATTATTCCGAGCGCGAAAGACTGCTTGTCGCGCGTAAAATGTGGACTCATCTTTTCTTAATGGTTGCTGAAGTCGCGCGCGCCCCGCGCGAAATGCACGGTTTGAATTGGTGGAAAAATATTAGGATTGAAAATGGACGTCAAATGTTCAGCGCTCTACATGCGGATCGTCCTTTAATTTTAATCACCGCCCATTTTGGGAATTTTGAAATGGGCGGCTTTCTTTTAGGACTGCTTGGGTATCCAACCTTTTCAGTAGCAAGAAAGCTGGACAATCCTTACTTGAACGAGTTCATAGGAGACTTTCGAGGTCAAACGGGACAGTATATTATAGACAAAAACGAGGGTTATGAAGATATTTTATCAGTGTTGGGCAATAACGGAGTCATGGCTTTTTTAGCCGATCAATCCGCCGGAAGGAAAGGCGCTTGGATTCAGTTTTTTAATAGACCTGCTTCCGCATATAAGGCTATGGCTTTGCTGAGTTTGCAATATGACGCGCCAATTTTTATCTGTTTTGCGACGCGTACCGACGATCAGCCGATGCATTTTACCTTGCGCGTAGTCGATTATTTTGATCCTCGTTCGAAGCCGGACAATATCGCCACGGTTCAAGAAATAACGCAATGGCATGCTTTGCGACTGGAGGAACAAGTTCGGTTGATTCCGCATCAGTATTGGTGGCTCCATAATCGTTGGAAGACGTATGGTCGAGTGTTTAAATAGGACGCGGAACGTTAGAACTTGCGTATTTTTCCTGAAGTTAAAGTCTATTCGACGAATTATTTTTCCTTATAAAATACAAAAAGACCTCTTGTAGATTCACGGGGAAGTGTTATCATAACGAGTTGTAGGCTTTGCGCCGTGGTGATTGCCCTGATAGCCCAATTGGTTAGAGCGGCGGACTGTTAATCCGTAGGTTGTAGGTTCGAGTCCTACTCGGGGCGCTAAGATCAATGATTTCGCTTGGTCGTTTTTATTGCCCTGATAGCCCAATTGGTTAGAGCGGCGGACTGTTAATCCGTAGGTTGTA
>CAMZEO010000176.1 GCA_947305735.1 uncultured Planctomycetales bacterium
ATCCCGGAAAATCGTTAAAGAACGATCACGCGGGCAACCGGAACTTTGCGAAACACGGCGTGCCGCTCGCCTGGACCGATAACTTTTTAGCGACGACGGCGGACGGAGGATATCTGGCAAACGGCGATTTCGGCGCCGCTTCAAAGCACGTCGACGGGGGAGAGGCTCTTCGTTTTCTTTCCGATTTAGGATCCGGAAAATCGGACGTTTCGGCGTTGACTCGCGAAGACGCGCGGCAACTTGCGTCGACGCTTTCGTTAATCTACCGTTTTCTTCCGGTCGAACAACGCGTTTGTTACGACTCGGTCGTCGACGGTTTTTCAACCGATATCGTTCCCTCCGCGAAGAATCCCGTTCGAGAGGACGATTTGATCGGACGCCTTGCGATCGCCGTTCAGACGGAACGATATTTGCGCGCTCAAGAGTTTGACGAAATTGATCTTCAAACGATTCCCGCGTTTGCCGCCGGAAACGATTTTCCGGGCGCCGTTCCCGACGACGCGGAACGTTTGGATTCCGCGACGGCGACCGTTAAGACGGGTTTTTCTGGGTTGGCGTCGACCGGTTTGTACGCCGCGCCCGGCGAAATCGTTTCGATAAAAGTCGATCCTGAAACGTTCTCTTCCTTTTCCAAACCTTACAGGGTCAGAATAGGCGTTCATTCGGATCGGCTCTGGCGCTTGAAAAACTGGACGCGCTATCCCGAGATTGTTCTTGAAAAAACGATAACGTCCCCCGAGACGAAAGTCGTCAATCCTTTTGGAGGTCTCGTCTATATAATCGTTCCGCAAGGCGCCGCCTCCGACGGATTGGGCGCGATCGATTTTGAAATTTCCGGAGCCGTCGCGGCGCCGTATTTCGTCAAGGGCGTTTCAAGTCTTAAAGATTGGAAGTCGTCGAGAGAGAATCCCGCTCCCTGGGCCGAATTGCAGGGAAGCGAGGTTGTCGTAACGGTTCCCTCGCGCGTCATACGCGAGTTGGACGACCCTCAGGCTCTGCTGGACACGTGGGATAAAATTCTTCGGCTGGAAGACGAATTTGCTTCCGGTCCCTATTACCGCGATCGTCTTGAGAGAATCGCGTGCGATCGCGAAATCTCGGCGGGGTATATGCACAGCGGTTATCCCGTCATGACTCATATGGACGCGGAGCAAGCGCTCGTCGACAACGAGCGGCTTTTGTCCGAAGGAAACTGGGGATTCTTCCACGAATTTGGTCACAATCATCAGTCTTCCCATTGGACTTTTGACGGCTCGACGGAAGTTACCGTCAACTATTTTACGCTGTACGTTATGGAGAAACTGTGCGGAATACCGCCCGAGCAAACTCGAAACGACGTCGCGAAGGAAACCAGAATCGCGAAATTGCGACGATATATCGCAAACGGTTCCAAATTTGAAGACTGGAAGAACGATCCGTTTTTAGCGTTGGGCATGACCGTTCAGCTTCGCGACGAATTCGGCTGGGAGCCTTTTTTACGCGCGATTTCCGAGTACCGAAAGGCTTCTCCCGTAGAAATTCCGAAAAACGACGACGAGAAGAGGGATCAATGGATGGTTCGGCTTTCCCGCAATACCGGCAAAAATTTAGGACCGTTCTTTGAAAAGTGGGGAGTTCCCGCCTCGGAGGACGCGCGGAATTCGATTAAAGACCTTCCCGCCTGGCTTCCGGAAGAATTTAACGAATTGCAATAGTTTTCGGACTGATTTGGATTTCCCGCTCGAACGTTTGTCTTTTCGCTTTTTTGATCGCGACGTCGGGGAGCAAAGGCAAACGTTCTTTTTTTGATTGTCTCGACGTTCTTCCGAGATTGAGGAATAATCTGTTCGACTCCTTATGTTTTTGGAAAAATATCGTATAATGAGCGAAACTTGAACGGCGTTTTCAGCGCCCGTCGCCTTAGTTTTGAGGAATCGGGGAAGAGCCGTTTGAATAGTTCGTTTTCAGGAGTGAAGCGAAGTTCCGCGCGGGCGTTCGCTCTCGCTCCTTCAGGATTTCCGTTTTTCTTTGCGTCGCAGCCGATGAAGTACTCGATAGGAATCGATCTTGGAACAACCAACACCGAATTGGCGTACTGTTGTCTGGATGGAACCGACGAGCCGAAAAATCTGAGTATTCCGCAATTTGTGGCTCCCTCGATTATAGAGAGCCGTCCGCAATTGCCTTCTTGTCTCTACATAGGCTCCGAGGAGGAGCGCTCGTCCTCTGATTGGAGGCTGCCCTGGAATTCTTCTGAAGAGCTTTCCGACGGCGACTCAAGAGAATCGCAAAGCGCTTCTACGGATTCTTTCGGAAAAACGCCCTGCGTCAAAACTGAGAAAAAGGGTTTTTTTCAAAGGATACTGGGGCTTGGCTCTTCCGAATCGTCCAAAGGGAATCCGAATTCCGGAATGACCCGCCCCGACGCGCTGTATCTCGTCGGAGAGATCGCCGTCGGACCCGCGGTCGATTATCCCAAACAGACGGCTACTTCCGCGAAGTCCTGGCTCACTTGTTCCAAGGTTGACCGACGACTTCCCATATTGCCCTGGAAATCTGATTTCGAGGCGAAGGTTTCGCCGGTTGAAGCGTCCAAACGGTATTTGGCTCATTTGGCGTCGGCTTGGAACTATTCTTTTCCCGACGATCCCATTTACGACCAGCAGGTCGTTCTCACGTTGCCGGCGTCGTTTGACGAAAGCGCGCGCGAGCTTACGCGCGAAGCCGCCGTTCTTGCGGGTCTTAATCCCGAGACGCTCTTATTTCTGGAAGAACCTCAGGCGGCTTTATACGCCTGGTTGTCGGAGAAAGGAGACGCGTGGCGCAAGGAATTAAGCGTCGGAGACGTCGTTTTCATTTGCGACGTCGGCGGCGGCACGGCGGATCTGTCGTTGGTTCGGGTCGAGGAAGAAGACGGAAATTTGGTTCTGAATCGTCTTGCCGTCGGCGACAGGCTTCTTCTTGGCGGCGACAATATTGACCTGGCTCTCGCCTATCGCGCGGCGGATCTTTTTTCACGTCGGGGCGTCAAACTCGATCCCTGGCAGTCCGCCGCGTTGCAACGTCAATGTCGGTCGGCGAAAGCGTCGCTTTTGCGTCCGGGCGATTCGAACGCGAACGATTCCGTCAAAATATCCGTTCTCGGACGTTCGAGCCGAATGGTCGGCGAATCGGTTTCCGTCGATTTTCCCAAATCGGACGCGATTTCAATCGTTCTTGAAGGCTTTTTTCCGATCTGCGAACTCTCGGATCGCCCCCGCAAACGCTCCGGCGTCGGGCTTCGGGAAATTGGATTGCCCTACGAGGTCGACGCGGCGATTACTCGACACGTCGCCAGATTTCTCAACGAAAGCGCGCGAGAGGACGGAACGGTCGTCGCGCCGACGTATTTTCTCCTTAACGGCGGCGCGTTTAAATCGCCCCTGATAAAAGAGCGTTTTCAAGAGCAACTCGAAAAATGGTTTCCCGAAGACGTTCCGCGCGATTTGTCGCCGCAAGCCGACTTAGACCAGGCGGTCGCTTGCGGCGCGTCCTATTACGGCAGAGCAAAAATGACCGGCGGCGTCAGAATTCGCGCCGCCTCCGCTCGCTCGTACTATATCGGCGTCGAGTCGTCCGGATTGGCGATACCGGGCGTTTCCAGACCTTTGAAAGCGTTGTGCGTCGCTCCGTTTGGCATGGAGGAGGGAACCGAATGCGCCGTGCCGTCCGAAGAGTTTGAATTAACGGTTGGAGAATCGGCTCTTTTCCGCTTTTTTTCATCGACCGCGCGTCCGCAAGATCGACCGGGAACAACTCTCGACTGGCGCGAGGACGACGAAGATTCGGAATTGCTGGAGACCGCTCCTATTGAAACGAAACTCGACGCGTTCGACGAATCGGACGAGAAATCGCAGAGCGCGGACGCGTCGACGTCTTACGTCGCCGTGAGATTCCGTTCCGTCGTCACTGAAATGGGCGCGCTGGAAATTTGGTGCGAAGAAACGAACGGTCGCCGACGTTGGAAGTTGGAGTTCAGCGTCAGAGAAGAGTGATTCTTCGCGACGTTCTTTTACGGTCGATAGAAACGACGAGCGGCGAAACCCTGGAAAACGCGTCGCGAATACGAGCAATATCACACAGTTTTTAAGGAAGCGATATGAACAACGGTTACGTTATTAATGTGACGGCGGTGGACAGACCGGGTATTGTCGCCGGCGTCAGCTCCGCTATCACGCAGTTGGACGGCAACATTTCGTCGTGCAGTCAAACCGTTCTGGACGGATATTTTACGTTGATAATGACGTTTTCCATGCCCGAAAGAATGGATCCCGAAAATCTGAAAGAGATTATTCTTCGCGAACCCCGTCTGGAAGGGTGTCAGGCTATCTTGTTTCCCGCCGCGGTATCAGGGGCGTCTAACGCGGACGCCAATCCGAATATTTACGTAATCACGGCTTTTGGAAAGGATTGCAAAGGGATTGTTTCGCAGTTTACTCGATATTTAGGCGATAAAGAAATCAATATTGTCGACTTATACGGGAATATTACTTCCGACGGAGAGTTTTTGCTCATTGGACAGGTCGAAATTAGTCCCGACCTGGATTTGCAGAATATCCAATACGATCTTGAAGCGATGGGCGAACAGGTCGGTTTCACCGTTCGTATTCAACACAACAACGTTTTTGTCGCGACAAACCACATTCGGTTAGACCGTTAGAAGATCGAGATGACTGACGAAAGCAGTATTAAACGCGACGCGCGCGCGGAGAATCATAAACAGCTTGAACGGATGCTCGCGGACCGTTTTATTTGTCAAACCGTCGGCGTAAAGCTGGTTGAAGCGGGCGTCGGGAGAGCCGTCGCCGAATTGACGATCGGTCCGGAACATATGAACGGTCTGGGCGTCTGTCAGGGAGGCGTTCTTTTTTCACTGGCCGATTACGCCTGGGCGGCGGCCACGAATTACGACGAAGCGGTCGTCTCGCTTGACGCGTTTGTTTCTTTCTGCAAGTCGTCGACTTCCGGAAAGCTTATCGCCGAAGCGCGCGAGACGAGCCGCTCGCGCTCCACGACGGTCGGAGACGTCGAGGTTCGCGACGAAGAAGGAAGAACGATATGTTTGGTTCGCGCTCGCGGCTACATACTGCGCCCCAAATAAGAACTCTTTCGCGGGGGGCTTGACCGTTCCGTTCGACGATAGACAATTTACTGTAGTTTTCCGCGACGTTTTTGAGACGACGAGATCGCTTTTTGATCGCGTCGATCGCGTCGCGAGGTTGTTTTATTTTTGCGTCGTAAGTGTTGCGTAACGAGCGAAAGGACGTTATATGGATCCTCAGGTTAAAAGGGCTTTGATCAGCGTCAGCGACAAAACGGATTTGATCGATTTTGCGAAAGGGTTAGTCGCGTCGGGCGTGCAAATTTTCAGCACCGGAGGGACGAAGCGCTATCTTGAGACTAACGGCGCGCCTGTGACGGATGTGACGGAATACACGGGGTTTCCCGAGATGATGAGCGGACGTCTCAAAACGTTGCATCCCAAGGTTCACGGCGGCATTCTTTGTCGTCGCGACGATGAAAACGACATGAAATCCGCCCGGGAACATGGGATCGAACCCTTTGAATTGGTCGTCGTTAATCTTTATCCTTTTGAGGCGACTATCGCGAAGCCGGACGTAACGGACGCGGAAGCTATCGAGAACATAGATATTGGCGGTCCGACGATGGTTCGCGCGGCCGCTAAGAATCATAAATTCGTCGGGATTGTTACAAATCCGGGTCAATACGGCGTTGTTCTTGAACAGATTCAGAAAAACGGCGCGTTGTCCCTCCAGTTGCGTCGCAGTCTCGCGCGCGACGCCTTTGCTCACACGGCGTCTTACGACGCGGCGATCGCTCGGTATTTTGCGGAACACGACGGTATCGCGACGTTTCCCGAAACGTTTACTTCAACGTTGAAGTTGTCCACGGAATTGCGTTACGGCGAGAATCCGCATCAGCGCGCCGCTCTGTACGTTGATACGAAGTATTCGGGCGCGTCGGTCGTTTCCGCGCGTCAGTTAAACGGCAAAGAGCTGTCCTATAACAATATTTTGGATCTTGACGCGGCCTTGTCGATGGCTCGCTCGTTTGATCGACCCGCCGCCGCCGTCTTAAAACACAACAACCCTTGCGGAGCGGCGGTCGCCGACACAATTAGCGAAGCGGTTCGCAAGGGGATGGAAGGCGACCCTCTTAGCGCTTACGGTTCAATTTTGGGCGTCAACCGTCAACTGGACGAAGATTCCGCTAATTATTTAGCTCAACCCGGCTTGTTTGTCGAGGCGATTATCGCTCCGTCTTTTTCGAAGAAAGCCCTTGAAATCCTGACGACCGTTCCCAAATGGCATGCGAACGTTCGTTTGCTTGAATGCGGGGGCGAGCGATTCGAACCCGCTCCCGAAAGTTGGACGGCGCGCAATCTTACCGGCGGCGCATTGCTTCAAGACGCCGACGTCCTTAATGATCCGGAGGACGAATGGCACGTTGTGACAGACAAAGCTCCGACAGAAGAGCAGACGCGCGATTTGCGCTTTGCCTGGTCGATGGTCAGGCACGTTAAATCAAACGCCATCGTTCTTTGCAAAGACGAAATGCTCATTGGCGTCGGCGCCGGTCAAATGAGCAGAGTCGATTCCGTCGAGATTTCAGTCAAGAAAGCGGGCGATCGTCTCAACGGTTCCGTTTTAGCTTCCGACGCGTTCTTCCCGTTCGACGACGGAATCAGAGCGGCCAAGGGCGTTGTCGCCGTCATTCAGCCCGGAGGATCCAAACGCGATCAGGAGGTGATCGACGCCTGCAACGAATTGGGCGTCGCGATGATTTTCACCGGACGTCGACACTTTAAGCATTAATCCCGCGTTTCGGTTTTTTAGTCCCCAATAACGAGTCGCGCGCCCGTTGTTTCTTTGCGAAAGAATCGACGCGACCCCGGCGAATAGGCTCGTCGTAAGAAACGGCGAGCCCGAATTCGTTCTTGAACGTAATCAACGCGCGGTTGTTTTGGCGTTTTGCTCTTGTTTTTGGCGACTGTTTATTCGGCTTTTATCTGGATCTATAAGCGGCGCGACGTTTGATGAATAATACGCAAGTCTCTGAAATACTCGAACAAATCGCTCGATTGTTAGAATATCGCGGGGGGCGTTCCTATCTTGCCGACGAATTCTTCGATCTTTCCGAACAGGTCAATCTTTTGGACGTTCCTTTGGAAGTTTTCAACGTTTCGGCTCCGACTCGGAAGGACGAACTTGAATTGGATCAAATGATTGGCTACTGGTTTGGCGACCACTCGCCCGACGTTTTGAAAGATTTACGGGAGATTGTTCTTACCGGCTCTTCCCGGTTGCGGGATAAGGCGTTGTCTGAAGTCTCTCCGCCCGTCGTGGAAATGCTGAAACTCAGAACGTTGCCTTTTCAGTCAATTGACCTGATACGCAAGCGGTTGAATATCAGAACGGTATCCGCGCTGAAGAAAGCCTGCGGGGACCGTTTCCTCTCCAAAGCCAACGTGTTTTCGGAACAAGAAGAGCTGGACGTTTTGGAAGAAATCGTCGTTCTTGAAGAAGCCGCGTCCTCAAAAGTCGACGACAAATCGTCGACTCGACAAATTGTCCTTGATTCGATCTATGACTCGGAACAGTTTGCCGACGACGTTGACGTCGTGTTTTTAGCCAACGCCGACGCTTTAGCGGAGTTTATCATCCAGGAACTTAGTCGACCTTTTAAACCGACGATTAAACAATCCGTTAGCGAACTAGCTTCTTCCGAGGCGATTAGTTCGGTCAAAGAACAGGCTTTGGGCGTTTGGGGGAAAGTAAAACGTTTCTTTATTTCCAAGAGCGACCCTCGATACGAGCATATCCGTTTTGAAGAGGAAGAACGCGCCCGCGAATTGTTAATGAAACGCGTTTCGTCGGAAAAAGACGCTTCTCTTGCAGCCGCTTCAAATCAAGCTTTGCAAATCGAAAAGGTCGGCGGCGTTAGAAGGGGAAAAGACTCCGTTTCCAGACTGGATTTTTTAGTGCGATCCAACGAGTCCGATCCCGTTTTTGAACGTATCAAGAAGTCTTCCTTCGTCAAGGACGTCCTGACGGAGAACAGGTTTTTTTTGGTCGTCTCGCTTAACCCCGATTCTTTTGTCTTGCCTTATAACAATCGTCCGACTCCGGAATTGAATCTTTATTTCTACGTCGCGTCCGATTTTGTTTACGGGACGTATCAAGTGATGTTGACGTCGGCGAAAGGACATTGGAGCGAGTTGGGGCGTCGAGCTTCTCGGCGCGGTCTTAGATTATGTCCTCTGGGATTGTACGACGGAACGCGCAGAGTTTCGTCGAGAACGTCCGAACGACTTTACGATCTTTTGGGCGTTCCTTTTATTCCCGAGGAGCTTCGAGAAAATCAGATTGAGTGGAAATGGGTCGACGAAGGGATGCCGACTCTTATCTCGCTTTCCGATCTTCGGGGCGATATGCATATACAT
>CAMZEO010000177.1 GCA_947305735.1 uncultured Planctomycetales bacterium
CCACTTTTTACGCAATATCAGTTATTGTAAACGAGCTTCGTTTACGGTTTGAGTTTCGTACAACATGAGGAGGTTTGTAACAATAAGGTTGAATAAAAACGAACAAGAGAAAGAAAAACAATTGACAAAAACAATGAGCGAGGCGGCGCTATGCTAATAAGCTGAATAGACGTTCAAAAACTCGTAGAAATAACCGAATTTACATCGGATTCTTTACAAATTCTTCAATGTTGGAACAAGTTTTTTGTCTTTTTTGAGTTAAATCTCCGTTGATCTCTTAAAAAATTTCCCTCCGAAATTTTTAAGGAGGGAATGAGAGGGTTTTGGGGACTTCCCTTAATTCATAACGCAACTTAAAAGTCCTTGAATTCATGACGAATTGTTATGAATAAAACAATTGAGACATATTCGCTTGAAAACGCGCGCCGTATAAACTAGACTATAGCGTTGTTCAAAACTTGCGGGTCTCCTTGAAATTCGAAGACCGCGCTTATTCCACGTTTTTAAGGAATTAATCCATGGCGTTTAAAAAAAGTTTTTTCTTTCTCATTACCCTGACGCTGTCCTGCGTATTGTGTCTATATGTTAGCTCGTCGTTTGCCGCGGAACGCGTCGTCGTTGTTGGCGACAGCATTACGGGGCACTCCATGAACCTTCCCTACGGCTTTACTCACGAAATCAGAGCCGCGCTTTCAGAATCTAACAGCGACGTTGAATTTGTCCCGCTCGGCGGAAGCGGACAAACGATTTTCAGTTGGAGAAACATTATCGCCAATTCTTATGATAATAACCAGCGTCTTGATATTGAAGGAATCTTTGTCAAAGACGAATTTGACAAAGGAGCCGATACGATTTTAATCCACCTTGGCATGAACGACGCGCTCCAGCCTTCTATTAAATCTAATGAAGAAGGTTTCGCCTCTTGGAAAAAAGAATACGCAAACCTTGTCGCCGACCTTCGCAAACGCGTTCCCGGCGTCAAGCGCGTCGTGCTGACGCCTCCCACGATGCTCACCGAAGAAGTCCACGCCTTTAAAAATATCCTTATGGATCGCTTTGCCGACATTATCAAAGAAGTAGCCGAAGAAACAAATTGCGAGTTTGAGGATACGCGTTCGGAGTTTAAACGTTTTGTAACCAGCGTCCGTCTTCTCGATCCCAACTTCCGATTCACCCTCGACTTTGTTCATCCGAATCAATTCGGTCATCAGGTCATGTCCTGGTCGTTCTTGAAAGGACTTGGTTTGGACGCGATCGCTCAAAAATACTACGAGACCAAAATATCCTCGGAAATTCGCGACTTTTCATCACCCGGTATGTCGCTTGCCGTTTGTGATAAAACGCAAGACGCCCCTTTCAATATCGACGACGTCGTCTTCGACGTTCTCGTTGACACGCGCGCTATTCCCGAAGCGGTTGGAGTTGAGAACGTTCACATCAAATCTTGCGGCAATTTAAAAGTCAACTCGATTAAGAAATCGGACGTCCCCGGACAGTTTGTCGTCGAGTTATCCGGTTCGACGGCGGACTTTCCCGCAGATCTTGACGTTCAAATCGGATCCGTAGAACGCGTTTTACCGCTCAACGCGCCATATTTTGTAGCAACCGGCTTCGTCCTTGCCGACGGCGCGACTTTTTCGACTCCGGAGAATTATCCGAAAGACAAAGCATTGACGGAAATCGATCAAGCGGTTCTTGACGGCAAGGATCCTTTAAAAGTCGACGGTTATCTTGGACGATGTACTTCCCCACTCAGTTTAAGACGGGGGCGAACAATCCGAACGCCGTCGACATTTCGATTATCTCTCCGGCAAACGCGTTTGACGGGGCTTATGTCGTCCGCTACGTCAGAAGTCCCAAAGCGCAACGTTGCGCGCTAAAATTAAACTCCGAGGGATTCAGCACGACGGCTATTGAGACAATTTATCTTAACGGCGAAGAAATATACTTCGACACGCTCTCGCCTCGGCACGTCAAGGCGAAAGACGAACTTGAAGTCGACTTGAAGGAAGGTCTTAACATTCTCGTTGCTAGAGTCGACCACACTTATTGGCAGTGGGCGACTTCTTTCTCCTTTGAAAACGCTGAAGACCTCGCCTTCTGAGTTAAAGAGCAGACCAGCCGACAAAAACGACGTTTGAGCATTGGACTTTTCCAGCTAAACGTCGTTTTCATTGTCGCGAGCAACGAGCGATTTTTCAATTAATGAACGTCAATTTCGAGCGTCGAGTCGGGCAAGCCGTCTGCGGAAACGATTAAACGGACTTTTTGTCCGCCCTCGGTATTCCTGAGAACGAGAGTCGCTCGCCCATAGAAAAGAGAATGGGAAGAATCGGCAAAAGAGTCATAGTCGGTCGGATTGCCGTTAGAAATACCGACGAGCGCGGCGGATCCCTCGACGAGAACGCTAAATCTAGTCGTGTCGTTAGGACAAAAAGTTCCCTCGGAATCCGCCGCTTCAACGTTGACATAGACGAGGTCGTCGTCGGTTTCAAAACGATCCTTCTCAGGTAATAATCGTAAACAAGCCGTTTTCCCGGCCGTTTTGCGCGCGGCGCGACCGATTTCAACCCCGTCTTTATACGCGACGACTTCTAACACTCCCGGTTCGTAAGGAACGTTTTCCCAGCGAAGACGATATTTGTCGACGATCCAATAATAGTCCGCAAGGTCAAAATCGACGCCCTCCGGCTTTTCAAGGGTTCGCTTTGAATCTTTCGTCCTTACCCCCAACGATTTGCCGTTTAAAAACAGCTCGGCGGAATCGCCGTTGGTATACGCGTGGACGGGCGTGTTTCGCCCCTCGCGCCCTTCCCAATTCCAATGCGGCAAAAGATGAACGGTTAAAGCTTTGTCGTTCCAATGGCTTCGATACAGATAAAAACGGTCTTTCGGCGTTCCGCACAAGTCGACTATGCCAAAATAGCTGCTCTTCGCTTCTTTCTCAAAAGGCGCGGGCTCTCCCAGATAATCGAATCCCGTCCACACAAACTCGCCGGCGACGTAACGATCTTCTTCCATACGTTCAAAATCGACGTCTGGAATATCGCGCGGTCCGTTGGCTGAGATAAAATCGTAACTGTCGACTTGAAGCGCGTCGTTATCATAAACGTCTTTGCGCTCGGGTCGTTTAAAAGAAGGATCGTAATACCCTCGCGTTGAAAACGCCGACGAAGACTCCGTGTAAACCAGGGGCATATTAGGAAAACTCTTGTGCGCCTCGCGATACTTGGCGCCATAATTCCAACCGGAAATATCAAGAGGCGACAACACGTCGTTTTTAGGCGGATAGTCTCCGATAGCTTCGGACACAAAACACCCCATGCCAACCAATCGCGTTGGATCGTACTTTTTAACGACGTCGCGAACTCGCGCGACTCTTTTCTTTGCCGCGTCGTCCGGATTTGAAGAACCAACCTCGTCGCGTTCCACCTGCCAGATTTCGTTTCCTATGGACCACGCGCATACGCAGGGACGGTTGCGATCGCGCCGGACGAATTGGCGCGCCTGACGCTCCGCAAAAGAATAAAAATCGTCCTCGGGACGCAAGCCGGCGGTTCCGTCCCATTTGTCGAATAGTTCGTTCCAGACGATAAACCCCATTTCGTCGCAAGCGTCCATAAAAGCGGACGAATTCGGGTTGTGACTCGTTCGAATCGCGTTTGCGCCCATGTCGCGCATGATCGATAATTGACGTCTAATGGCGGCGGGATGCGAACAGGCGCCAATGATCCCTTGATCATGGTGCAAATCGACGCCCTTTAACTGCAAACGTCTTCCGTTGAGATAAAAACCGTCGTCGACCGTCCATTCAATTTTGCGGAAACCGAACCGCGAAGAAATCTCGTCCAACGTTTCGCCTTCGGAGTTGGAAAATCTAACCGTCGCCGCGTACAATTTGGGCGAATCGACGTCCCAAAGAATCGCGTCGTCAAAAGAAACGTCCCAGAAACAAACGGGTTGATCGTCAAAATCCGGAAATTGATTATGCGAATCTAAACGCTCGTTTTTCTGGATATTAGGAGCAAGGTCAAGCGTTTTCTTTTCCGTATAGACGACTTTTCCAGTCGGATCGGCGATTTCCAAAACGACCTCGGCGTTTCTTATCGCGACGGATACTTCCGGCGTGACTTCAACGCGCAAACGCGCGGACCCCTTTGAAGTCGTTTCAGGTTCCACGACCGGCGTTTTGACAAAAACGGATCCCTGGGGAAGCCAAAGTTTTCGGGAACATTTGAACAACTCGACGGAACGATACAAACCCGCGCCGGGATACCAACGGGAATGATGCTCTCGCGTGTCGCAACGGACTTCGATCGTATTGTCGGAATCAATTTGCAAAAAAGGCGCGACGTCGACTTGAAAACCAATGTATCCGTAATCCCATCCCCCCGCGTACGTTCCGTTGACGAAAACTTCCGGAAACGACATGCATCCGTCAAAACTTAGGACGAATCTTTTGTCCGCGTCGTCGGCGTCGACAAAAAGATTCCTCGTATAAACGCCGACGCCTTTCCAAGGCAAAGCGCCTGTGTTTGTGTTAAACTTTTTGTCAAAGCTCCGTTCGATCGCCCAATCGTGAGGAAGACGAACCGACCGCCCTTCTCCAGTTTTTTCGCGCGGAACCGGATCTCCCGTTTTGAACGTCCGAATTGATTCGGATCTATAGTTTTCCGGCGCGACTAACGCGAAACTCCATCCGTCGTTGAACGCGGTCGTTTCGCGCGCGTCAATCGTCGCGTTAAAGAAAAAAACGACTACGTCCAGCGCAACTAACGGGATTATAATCCTTAACGTCTTCAAACAATTCATCCGAGCAATCCTTATGCAAACGTTTTTAGAGGCGATTTCAAAGGTCGAACGCCATATGTCAATTGAGACTGCGGAACAATCCTACGCGAAGAGCAAGCCAAAATCAAGGAATATCAATCTTTTTCTTTGTAAAAGAACTGTGGATTAGAAACGAGAATCTCTTGAAAATCGCCAATTCAAACGTTAAATCGACAACTTTAAAACGCTTGAGAATCAAGGGAGGGCGTTTATAATAAAGCGCGTCGTTATGCATGTATTGAACAAAAACAATGTTCGTGGATCGATCGGTTAAAAAACTGAGCATGGATAACCAAAAGCGGAAACGATGATATAAAAGTTAAAGCTCTTAACAAGTTTGCTATGATCGCTACAAGCAATTTTTATAAAACCTTTCTTCAACAGAGCCACTCCGAAATGAAGGGAACGCGAGATGATAACGGTTAATTCCAGCAAGCGCCAGTGCAATAAAATTCAAATTAGACCTGAATAGTAACACGCAGTTTTTAATTTTTGAGGGGAGAATTCAGGCATGGGAACGTCAACAATATGTATTCTAACGAAGAGCTCTTGTTTCACCTACAACGCATTTTGAAAGCTGTCGCGCGGTTTTTTATAATTAACGACGAAAAATTCCATACTTGAGTGTTTTGCTTGGATGAAATCTCCGTATAAAACTAAGAAAGAATCAATAGTTTCAAGCGTTATTTTTAGCGTCGTCTACTATAATTTCGCAACGCTTTTACAGGACGCATATTTGCGTCGCAAGAACGAATGTCTATGCGAACGTTTAATTCTCAACACTTTCCGGCGCCTTTCGCTCAGCGCGCGCCGCTACAACATAGTCGCGCTCTTACGATTGACACGAAATTAGAAGTCGGGCGGCGAATTAGATCGATTTTGTTGTTCATAATATTTTTGCTCCCAAGCGTCAAACTGAGTTTCGCCAATTCGGAAAGTGAATTGGGCGTCGGGTAATTTTTTACCCTGATACGTACGAGAGAGTATGCGGACAATAAGAACTGAACGACTAGCGCGTTCAATAACGTAACGCGGTTCTTTCGAAGTGAATTCAGACGTCATAATCTCTTCACATTAAGGGGGAAAATGCACTCTACCCTCATCATTGTATTAAAAATAGCAGAGGAATCAACCGCTTTTTAAGCGCATTTCAAGATTATTCTTATCCTTTTAATTGGCATACCCGTTCGTTTTTCAAAATGCCCCTTGTTCTCAACCAGATATTGTTACAATTACTGGAGACCGTGTTTCAAGAGTGGGACGTCGTACTTGACGCCAGGCTTGCGCGGAACGGAAATACTCTTTTTGACGCGTCTGATTAAATACTTTTTACGTCGCAATTGATCGTTTAAAGGTCTGACGTTTTTGTTATACAGCGTTCATTACGTTCGTTTTTTGGACGACTGTTATGATTGATGAAACGACATTTTAGTCGTTAGGAGGCAGCATTGGCAAGACCCAAAGTAGACGACCTTGCAAACGAACCCCAAGACGATCCTTTGATTGTTCTCGTGGTAGACGACGAGCCTGCTCATGCCGAAGTCGTGGCTGCTAGCTTGGAACGAATTAATGCGCAGTGCCTTATCGTTAACTCCGTGAAAGATGCTAAAGAACAGGTCAGTCGTCGCCGATTTGACGTCGTCGTTACTGATCTGATGTTGGAAACGAACGATGGAGGTTTACAAATACTTAGAGAGGTTAAACGCGAGTCTCCGGAAACGGAAGTCGTTTTGATGACTGCGTTTAACGGTGTTGAAACTGCAGTTGAAGCCATGTTGCAAGGAGCGTTTAATTATCTTCAAAAACCGCTTGATTTAAAACAGCTTCGATCTATTGTACAGAAAGCTGGAGACGCGGCCCGACTACGTCGAGATAATCAACAGCTCAAGGCTCGATTGGATGAAAAGTTTGGTTTTGACGGAGTCGTTGGAAGCAGTCCGGCAATGCTGAAAGTAATTGAACGACTAAAACGAATTGCGCCAACGGACGCGACCGTTCTCATTCTTGGGGATACTGGAACAGGTAAAGAGCTTTTCGCTCAAGCGTTACATCATAACAGCTTAAGAAAGAACAAACCTTTCGTCGCGTTAAACTGCGCCGCTCTTAGTGAAAATCTTCTTGAAAGCGAGTTGTTTGGACATCTCAAAGGCGCTTTTACGGACGCGACCGCCGATCGCGTCGGAAAATTTGAATTTGCTAACGGCGGGACTATTTTTCTGGACGAAGTAGGCGATATGCCCCTATCAACTCAGGTTAAATTGCTTCGAGTACTTGAAAGCGGCGAAATAATGCCGGTTGGCTCCAATAAGACAATTAAAGTAAACGTTCGTCTTGTGTCGGCAACTAATCGTAATCTTGAGGACGCCGTCGAATCCGGCTCTTTCCGTCGGGATCTTTACCATCGTCTAAAAGTCGTAACTTTGCGTCTGCCAAGCCTCAAAGAGCGCAGAGACGATTTGCCAGTTTTGCTTGATCATTTCATACGCATTTTTTCCAAAAAATATGGCAAATCAATTAAAGGCGTTTCCCAGACGGCGCGCCGCCGTTTGCTGACTTACGATTGGCCTGGCAACGTCCGTCAATTAAGAAATGTTGCAGAAAGTATGGTCGTTGTCGATTTCGACGAATTAATAGACGTGGACGATCTTCCCGATGAAATACTCGAAGTTCCGCCAAGCGATGCGAACGTTTTACTGGAAAACTCCGGTTTTAAAGAGTCGGCGAACCGAGACGAGTTTGACGAAGAAGAGCATCCCGCAATCGGGCGAACGGCAAACGGAGCGATTGTCAGTCCTTCTCCCGAAACAGAAGATTCGCTCAAGCCCTTCGTTGGTCTTACGCTTGAAGCGTTGGAACGACTTTTTATTCAAGAAACACTTAGAGCAACGGGCGGAAACCGCGAAGAAACGGCTAAAATTCTCGGCGTTGGAGAAAGAACTCTCTATCGTCGAATTAAGCAATTTTCACAGGAAAACGAGAATGCAATCACCAGCGCGCGAGAACCTTGAGATTTTCCAATGCGTTGGCTCGTCCCGAGCGGCGCGTAGTATGAACAGGAAGCCAATTCCTCCTTTTGTGGCGAAGCGGACGCGACTTGATCGCGTTAGAATCGGTTCTACGACGAATTGCGGCGAGGGTGTGTTTTCGTTGGCGTTAATTAAAGGGGGGCAAGCGATAGGACGCGTGTTTGGCGACGTCAAACCTAGTAATTATCGTTCCGACTACTGCGTTGAGTTTGGAAACAAGGTTTTAGAACCTTTCGCGCCATATCGTTTTTTAAATCACTCGTGCGAACCTAATTGCCAGTTTATTGAGTGGCGGATAGAAGACGGTTTGTCCGAATTGAGTGTCCCAATCGTAGAACTTTGGGTTCACGCTCTTCGCGATATCCAGCCGGATG
This sequence comes from uncultured Planctomycetales bacterium, assembly GCA_947305735.1. GTDB lineage: Bacteria > Planctomycetota > Planctomycetia > Pirellulales > Thermoguttaceae > RUG369. The sequence goes on from CAMZEO010000177.1 coordinate 8,231, forward strand.
AGGAATTGACCATCGACTATGGTTGGGACTGGAAATCGGCTATTCCTTGCAAATGTGGAGCTCCTAATTGTAGAGGATGGATTTGCAAGGAAGAGGATTTGGATATTTGCAGAAATTTTTATGCCGGTGAAAATGAACTTACCTCTTGCTCTTTCGGAAAATGATTCGATTCGTTGGGTTATTTTTTTATGAATTTATTTGTTTTTC
>CAMZEO010000178.1 GCA_947305735.1 uncultured Planctomycetales bacterium
GGGAATCGTCGGTTTTGGATTGTGCCAATTCGGCGCTCAATTTGGCCTTCAGGATCACCCCAACGCTGAAATTGTCGCCGTCAGCGATTTGTTCCCAGATCGTTGCGACGGTCTTGCCAAGGCGTGTCGTTGCGAAAAGACCTACCCGTCTCTCGAGGAAATGATAAAGGACGACTCGATCGAAGCCATTTTTATCGCCACCGACGCCCCGAGCCACTGCAAACACGCGCGAATGATCCTCGAATCGGGCAAACACGTCGCTTCGGCGGTGCCCGCGGTCTTTGGCAGTTTAGAAGACGCCGACCGGCTCTATGAAACCGTTAAGAAAACCGGTCTTCAATACGGTATGTTCGAAACGTCCTGTTTCCATGACGACGTTTACGCAGCTCGCAAGATCTATAAGGCGGGCGGATTTGGTCAAATGATTTACACCGAGGGCGAGTACTACCACTACGGAGCCGGAAACCTGGACGGTTACAAAGGGTGGCGTATCGGCCTGCCTCCGCAATGGTATCCCACCCACTCGAACGCGTACTACACTTGCGTCACCGGCAATACATTTACGCGCGTCTCCTGCATTGGACACAAGAGCAAGTTGCCCGAATATCAATCGAACGGTCATAACAACCCGTTTGGCACGGAAACGGCGCTCTTTAATACGAGCGAAGGCGGAGCTTCCCGAATGATCGTCAGTTGGGATACCGCCGGATGGGGCGGCGAAACGGGTCGCATGAAGGGCGAGGTTGGCGCGTTCAACGGCGCGTACCAGGCTCTTGACGATATTACGGCAAAAATCGTCGAAAAACTCGGCGATTTGCGCAAGCCCAAATTACCAAACGGAGTCAACGCGGGAGGGCACGGCGGTTCGCACGGTTATCTTGGGAGCAACTTTATCGAATCGGTTCTCAAAGGCAAGGCTCCGATTGTCAACATTGCCGTCGCGCTTAACACCACCGTTCCGGGCATTGTCGCTCACGCCTCCGCGCTCAAGGACGGCGAATCGATGGCTATTCCGCAATATACGCTATAGAAATTGATAGGCTGATAGGCGCGAATTGAGTAAAACGGAAAACGAACGATGGGGATCCGCGACTTCTTATCGTTCGTTTTTTCGTCGATCGCGCCAACATAAAACTTGATCAATCAAGAAACGAAGCGAACTTCAAAGCGCGGCGCTACTCGGTTTCCGCCTTTGAATCGAACTCAAAGTAGTCGTCAAAAGAAGGCGAGGACGCGTCGATAAAGACGGCGTTTTCCCAACGTTCTTTTCCAAGTCTTTCGGGTGAAATCGGTTCCGGAGACACGACAATAATCTGTTTCTCCTTTAGATTGAACGACTTTACCGATTGAAGCGTTTCGTAAAGTCCGTCCTCTTTGGGAGTCAGCGCCAATGCAAGTCTCGTAAACGCTCGACAAGTCGACCCGCCTCCCATAACGGAATCCCAACCGTTGGACGCGATATTCCGCGAAACGCCCGCGCCGTTCTGATTTTTGTTATTCAACTCGATTTCGGGGATATCGGCGTTTAACGCAAAATAAAGATGTAAATCGCCGCATTCGGTATATCGTCTGATTAATGTCGTCGTAAAAGAAACGGCTTTTTCGACTTTCAACCAACGATCCGTCGAATCTTCCTTCGAGGCGGAGGGCTTCAGATACAGATCTAAAACCACTAAAACAGACCGAGTCTGACGTTTCGTAAAATCCCTGGATTGAAGCCGATTACGCTTCGCGGTCGCGCGCCACGCAATCGTTCGCTTTGAATCCCCTGATCGCCAATCGCGAATGGCGATCGTTTCGTCCGGAATTCTGGAAGTCAGGCTGGAAGAAACGCTCGTTTTCTGAGCGGATTGTCCTTCAAAGAGACTTGTCCAAGAATCGGTAAGACGACCGACTCTGGGAAACACAATGATTTCGTCGGCGGCGTCGAACCGCTCGGAACTTCTAAAAAAACCGCAAGGAAAACGAGTCGACGTCGTTAACGATTTCAGACGACGAACGCCGCGTCTGGCAACGACGCCAATATAGTACTCTTTACGTTTTTCAAGCCTGCGAACCGAGGGAAAATAGACGACGGGCTTGAGCGTTTCAACGCCGGAGTAGAGAGCCGCGTCAGTCCGACTAACTTTTTTTGACGAAATCCTTTTCGCTTTCTTTTTCCGCGCGCCAATCGCTTTCAAACGTTTATTCGATCGTCTGGTAAGATTAGAAACGTCCGGATCCGGAGTTGAAACAAAAGACAAACGCTTTTTTAACTCGAGCGGAGCGTCGTATTCGGGTTCTTCCCGCGCCCAACAATCCTCGACGACAATCGCCCACGCTGAAGAATGACGCTTGCTGGCGTCGAGTTCTATTTCGACGTAGAAAGGTTCGCCCGCATACACGAATTCAGGAAGTTTTCGAGACGCGCGCAAATTTCGGAGAATTCGTTTGCCCCAAAAGAAATCGATCACTAAAAAACCGATAAAGAACGCGCTCAGAACCATCAAAAGATTGATTCCGCGAGCGGCTGCGTTAAATACCAAAAGACTAGCGACGATGAGAACCAAAAGACCGTCTTGAACCAACAAGGTTCGCCGACGTTTTAGTTCAACGCGCTGGGACGCGTCTGTCGAAGAATCGACGCTCTTACGGAATAAAGGTTTCATCATGGAACGGACGTTAAAATTTTTCCCAGAGCTTTAGCTAATTTATCCGCCGCTTCTAAAGCCTGTTCTTTCAACTTATAGACGTCTAACGCCGAACCGGGACGTTTGGAAACGGCGCCCCAAAAAGCTCCAAGAGAACGGGCGACGCTTTGACCGCCGGAAGCAACGACGCGAGCCGCTTCTTTACTTCCGGCTTGCGAGCGAGGATCATGAATAACGCGCAGCGTCAAAAAAGGCGTTCCAGAGGCTCCGCAAACTTCGGCGACGGACCATGCGCACTGGTCGAGCGCGGAAGCGCCAAGCTTCTCAGCCAGACGTCTTTTTTCGACCGCTTTGACGATTTCGCAATCGACGCTAACCAGAGCTCCGGTCGCGAAACGTTGTAGGAATTCGTATGTTAAAGCGTCGGGACGTTTAGAATTCCGATCAAACTCGGAAAGTTCGCTCTCGGGAGCTTCGGCGCTGGAAGAATCGCGGACAGTCGCGGCGTCAAAAGCCTCCGCTTCAGTCGTCGCCGTTTCTTTTTCCTCTTCTCGCGGCGAGCTCAGCACGGGGCGCGAAAGATCAAAAACAGAACCGTCTTCTTTAAGCAAACGATTTGGAACAAAAAGAGCGCCGACGGAAAGGGTTGGAACAAGAGCTTTCGCAAATCCAATTGAAACGACGCGCGATGGTCGGAACGCCTGAATAAGCGCCTCCGTTCCCCTCTTTACGCGTTCAAAACCTGAACCCGTTTCAACGACGGCGACGCGAACCCCCTTCCAAACGCCTGTATAGTACTTATAAGAATCTCCTTTTGTAACTTTTGGGGCGCCCATTTTGTCAAGAACGCCGACAAGTTCCGATTTCGTGGCGCCAACCACCCCAAGATCAACTCCGCCGGAACTGATACGATCGCCCGAGGCTCGCGGAGAACGAAAGGCGTCTCTAAACAGAACTCCGTCATAATCGCCGAGATCGCCGGTTGCAAGGCGTCTTTTAACTTCGTCGACGACGGTCTTTTCAGTATGCGCCACTGTTTGAGTCGCCAACCAGTCGAGCAAATAACGCGCAAGATAAGGAGAAGGAGACATGCCGAATTAACTCCAATCAAACGAAGAAATCAGGAACGGAATCGGCAATATCCAAAACAATTTCGTCGACGGTTCTCCCGTCGGTGTTAATTGTCGTCGACGCGACCTCTCGATAAAGAGGTTCGCGAACCGTCAAAACCTGGGCTATTTCGTCAACGGGCGACTTTCCGCCGGTAAGGGAAGGTCGTCGAACTTGCGTCGTCTGGTCGTCAAGCATACGACGCGCTATTGTGTCGACGGAAGCCGTAAGCCAAACGACGACGCCTCGTTCTTTCATTAGTCGACGCGACGCTTCTCGCAGAGGCGTTCCGCCGCCTGTAGCCACGATTAGAGGTTGTGGAAGCGACAGCACGTCCGCGAGGGCGCGTTCTTCGAGATCGCGAAAATAAGCCTCGCCATGACGAGCAAAAACAACGGCGATCGGGGTCTGAACAGTATCTTCGATCCATACGTCAAGATCAACCCAGTCAAACCCCCAACGTTCGGCTAAGGCGGCGGCGACAGTCGACTTGCCGGTCGCGCGATAGCCAATCAGAATAATTTTCGTCTTTCGAACGTCTTCTTTCATGAAACGGTTTGCCCGCGTAGAAAAAGCGAACTCTGCAAAGTGGTTCTCCAATTTCCCTTGCGGCGCGCAAACGCGACGCGGCGCGCGCCGCCGTTTCGAGCGACGATTTCAATCGTCGTCATTCTTCACGAAATCGCCAAACGCCGACAAGATCGCGCGCGTGATCTTACCGGGTTTGCCGTCGCCAATTTCGCGTCCGTCAACGCATACGACGGGAATAAGTTCGGCGGCGCTCCCCGTCAGGAAACATTCGTCGGCCGTATAAACGTCATGTCGCGTAAAAGACGTTTCAGACGCTTCAAACCCAAGCTCCTTACAAATTTCAAGCACGACGTTTCGCGTAACTCCTTCGAGAATACAGGCGTCGATCGGGGGGGTGCGCAACTTGCCGTTTTTAACGATGAAGATATTGTCTCCCGTGCATTCGCAAACGTCGCCTTTATGATTGAGCATCAACGCCTCTTCACATCCGGCGTAATACGCTTCGATTTTCGCCATGATGTTGTTCAGGTAGTTTAGCGACTTCACTCGCGGATTGATTGAGTCGGAGGGATTGCGAATGGTGCTCGCGGTCACGATCTTGATTCCCTTTTCGTAGAAATCGGCCGAATACAGAGACAACGCTTGAGCGATAACGATCACTTGCGGTTCTTTGCACAGGTTCGCGTCAAGTCCGAGCGTGCCTTCGCCGCGCGTGACGATCAGACGAATATAAGCGTCGGTAAAGCCGTTTGCCTGGCACGTTTTATAGATCGCGTCGAGCATCTCTTCCTTACTAATCGGGATCTTGATATCGAGAGTTTTCGCCGAATCCCATAAACGATCCATGTGTTTCTTCGCGCGAAAGACTTTTCCGTTGTAGAGCCGGATTCCTTCAAAAATACCGTCGCCATATAAAAAGCCGTGGTCAAAGACGCTCACTTTCGCGTCTTCCCGATCGACTAGTTGACCGTTCATATATATTTTAATAGACATTATAACAAACCTTTCAATCTGGTCGCCCAAACACAATCAGCAAAACGGATCGGTTCAATCGCAACATATGACCGATCGCGCGACGGTAACAAGTCAAAAAGTCGCCCGACCGGACGCCCCGTCATTTTACCTGGCAAACAAAGAGTTCGCAAGTTTTTTTTAAAAAAAAACGTCAATTTTCGGCGGCAAAAGATTTGACGGACGCATAAAAAAAGCCGACGACCCAAACGAGTCCCCGGCGTCGTTAAACGTCGGAAAAAAACGCCCTATTCGGGAACAACCCAACCATCGACGATTCGCACCGCGCGGTCGGCGTCCTGCGCTTGTCCCATATCGTGAGTTACCATAACTATCGTAAGATTCTTTTCAAGGTTCAACTTGCGAAGGAGCTCCAAAACGCCTATCGACGCTTTGGAATCAAGATTGCCGGTAGGTTCGTCGGCAAGTAAAACTCTCGGGTTCGTAATCAACGCGCGCGCAATGGACGCGCGCTGCATTTCCCCTCCGGACAGTTCGTTGGGACGATGACGCAACCGATGAGAAAGACCGACAAGATCAAGCAACTCTTTTGCTCGCTTCACGTATTCCGGACGGTTGCGCATATAACCAAAAATCGTATCTCGGATCATTAAAGGCGCCAACACGTTTTCCAACGTCGTCATTTCTGGAATAAGGTGATAAAACTGGAAAATCATTCCTATGAAGCGGTTTCGCAGCACGTCGCGCTGAACGCTGGGAAGATTGTCGATACGTTGTCCGTCAAAATGAATCGTTCCGGAATCAGGAACGTCAAGGGTGCCCATTAAATGAAGCAACGTGCTTTTTCCCGAGCCGCTTTGCCCGACTACCGCCAACAATTCCCCTTTGCGAACCGCCAAATTAACTCCTTGAAGCACGGGAATAAGCTTTTTGCCTTTAAGATATCCTTTTCGACGTTCAGAAACTACGACCAAATCGGAAACGTCCGAATTCTTATTAGAATCAGCCCCGCAGGGAGCGTCAAACATCTGCGACGACTCCGGCAAGCTCTTTGAAAAAGCGGAGACCAAGCGTTCGGATTTCGACCGATCATCATTTTCGGTTCCCGTCGCTTTCATTGCGTCATGCTGAGTCGGGGAAAACTTTGACGCGTTCGATTCCAGCTCGGCTTCAATGAGATCGACGGAAGCGTCCGTCGACCGCGCGGAAACAACGTTAGAATTTAACTCGTCGCGAAGATCGCGCAACGTCGAACTTAGGGAGCTCATCGGTTCTTTAGGCGCGTTCGAGGTTACCAGGCGTTTCAAGGTCTCCGAACGTTTGTCCGTAAAAACGGAAGCCCTCTTTTCATCCCTCGAATCGACCGCCGTCGTCGACGAGGCAGGACGACGACGAAGCGTCGCAAGAATCCGAGCGTCGCCGGATTTTTTATCGTCGGAATCTCCAACCATCAAAACTTCCTTTTTATTAATGCTCTCAATCGAGACAAAACTACCTCGTCGTTAGATTGTCGACGGGTTGCGGAATGATCGCCAAAAAGGTCGGCTTAAACTCGCAACGCGTCGACCGGCTTCAACTTTGCGGCGCGCAACGCGGGCCATACGCTCGACGCCGCGGCGATGAACAATGAACCGACGACAATCCACGCGACCGTCGTCGGCTCGACAATCGCGGGTACTTGATGGAACATATAAATTGTCGGATCAAAAACTTCGTGTCCCATAACTCGGGAAAGGAAATCAGCGACTTTTTGAATATTCGCGACAAACCAAAAACCTAACGCCATTCCCAAGCCCGCGCCTATCACGCCGAGCGTAAGACCGTAAAAAAGAAATATCTGCATAATTCCGGCGCCGCTGGCTCCCAACGATTTCAAAATACCGACGTCGCGAGTCTTCTCCACAACAATCATAAAGAAAATAGCGAGAATACCAAATCCGGCAACGGCGATCGTTAGAAAAAGCAGGACGTTTAAAATCGATAATTCCGTCGCCACGGCGGCCAAGGTTGACGCCTGTTGATCTTTCCACGTTTCAATGTCGTAAAGCTGTTCGGGGAATTCTTCGCTTTCCCTTAACCGGTCGCGAAGTTCTTCTATTCTAACGCCCGGTTTAGCCTTAATGAGGATTTGCGTCGCCATTTTCGTGCCGTCGTCGGCGATCATCCGCCGAAGAGACTGCAGCTTCTCAATAGGAACAAACACGAACGAATCGTCGTACTCCGCCATGCGACATTCGTAGAGATCAACAATCGTAAATCGATCGTAAACGATCGAGGGCATAGAGTTCTCCGCCGTTCCGACTGCGAGAAAAGAGAGCGTCACGTCGTCCCCAGGCGCGCGGGAAAGCGATTCGCGCATTTCCTCTCGACCAGTCTCGGGATTCAAATGTTTACGACGCATACCCGATACGAGACCGACGCCCACAATAGCGCCCGTTTCCTGCGTCGTAGCGGGATCGCTTTCCGTTTCAAACCGAGCTAATCCGTCAAAAGGCGTGCCGACGAGTTTGACGGGGACGGACTCGGCGTCTTGCCGGAAGTCGTCGTCATTCAAAGACGAGAGCGCTTCGGAAGAACCGTCTTCTTCCTCGGCGTCCGAAACAGGGATATCTGGCATATTCGCCAACGCCGCGGCGTAGGGATCTTCCTCGTCGCCGTCGGAAGACTCCGCAGCCGCGCCGGATAACGCGTAATTGACGACGTCCTCCGAAGACGAAGGAGCCGAACTCGGTTTTGTCGACTTGTCGTACATTTCGCGCTGACGCGCTTGTTCGCGCCAACGATAACGCGCGTATTCGGCGTCGGCGCGACGTTTCTTCCAGCCGCCGTCGGCAAGGCGAGGACGAACCGTCCCGTCCGTTCCAAACAAAGGATTCTGAACGTCGTACCCGTCCTCGTAGAGGTTAAAGGAAAGACGCTTGCGGTTTTCAGGGTGTTGAAGATACTGGGCGATTGAGGTGACTTTTTCATTTGTTTCAGCGTCTATCCCCACGATTTGAACTTGACGCGTTATAACCTCTCCCCCCCCGAAATCGTAACTCAAAAGACCGGGAGTCGCCACCGTCGGAGTAGTCGCTTCAATAAGATTGCCGGCTATCTTTTCAACGTCGCGCATTCGGGAATCCACGTCGTCAAAACCGCGAA
>CAMZEO010000179.1 GCA_947305735.1 uncultured Planctomycetales bacterium
AAGAAATGACGCGCGTGGAAGTCGACGAAACCGCCGAGCTGGAATACGCCGTTTCACGCGCTTCCGGCGAAACAGTAGAAGATGTTTCGCTTGCTTCCTTGCTCGCCAAAGACACGATTGACCTCTCTTTTCCAGCGAAGACTAAATCATCCGTGATCAACGAAATCGTTAAACTGCCCGAGAAAGCGGGTAAGCTTTGGGATGCGAACGCGATGGCGGCGGCCTTGGTCGAACGCGAAGAAATGGCATCCACGGCGCTCGAGCATGGGGTGGCTATCTTGCACCCGCGTCGTCCTCAGACCGATATCATTCTTGAGGATTTTCTTACTCTCGCAATCACTCGAAAACCTATCCCTTTTGGCGGAGGTTTCGCCAACGAAACGGACGTTTTTTTTCTGCTCTGTTGCCAATCAGACGTCGGCTATTTACGCGCCCTTGGTAAACTTGCGAGAACGCTTAAAACGCCGGGATTTCTTGACGAACTTCGCCTATGCCCCAATGCGGAATCCGTTATAGAACTTGTCGCAAAAACACAGCGCGAACTGTCCTAAAAAGTACTACAATCAACGTCGCTCCAATCCAAACGAGTCGTTTTTATTTAGGGCGTTCCACAACCCTAACGGGCGGCAATGATTTGCCCAGACGCGAATCAAACGCTTACTCGCAAGGAATAACTTCGATTTTGGATGCATCCTCAAAAGAAACGAGCTGCCTTTGATCGTCAATTTGAACTAAAATACCTGAACTATCTGAATTCTCGCCGACTAGAACGTGGATCGTTTTATTTGTACGCCAATGTGTTGGCGAGAAATCAGGATTGTCGCGAAGTTCATCCGCAACCTGCACCAAAATCATCGTCTCGTGACCTCGATATAAGTTGAGAAGCGACTTAGATTCGCGGTGAACGCCGGATAAATCGACGGTTCTGCCCGAATGTACGATCTCGTCAAGACAACCGTGAATACACATCGCGCAGTATTGATCGTTGTTTTTGTCGCGACAATGATAGTCGGAACGACGGAAAAGAGACGCGCCAACGCGGGGACAGCTGTCAATGAACTCGACAAATTCGACAAGTCTCGTGGTCACCTCGTCGCTCATCGCATGCTCAAGTCTACACGCGGATTCTTTTGAACTTTGAACGTCGACCCCCAAAATACGTTCTAAAAAAATCTCCATCGCCTTGTGGCGTCGAATCACGCGTTTAGCCTCTTTCTCGCCCAATTCGGTGAGAGTAATAGGAGCGTATCGTTGATACGCAACAAACCCTTTTTCCTCCAATGAGCGCAACGCGCTTGTTACGGAGGGACGCTTTACCTGGAGCAAATTGGCAATGTAACTACCGCGAACTGGCTTTCCCATTTCTTTCAATTTGTATATCGCCTCCAAATAGTCCTCAAGACTCTGTGTCAATTCGTGCGATTCGTCCATGCTAAATCTTACCCCTCCTTACCGTTGACCCCAAAGGCATACAAAGCGAAACGTCGTTAACCGTCGGAAACGAAAACTAATCAATAAACAGGATTTGACAGCGTTCCAATTTTTTCAATCTCAACCTCGATCACGTCCCCACGTTTTAAATAAACCGGAGGTTTACGCGCGTCGCCAACTCCGTTAGGCGTGCCCGTAAAGACAAGATCGCCAATGCGTAATGTCATCACTTGAGACAAATACGAAATCAAACGGCTTACTCTAAAAACGAAACAATTCGTATTAGACGACTGCATCACTCGACCGTTAAGTCTCGTCTCAATTTTGAGGTTATTGGGATCGCCAACTTCGTCGGCGGTAACAAAGCAAGGACCTACTGGCGCAAACGAATCAAACGACTTGCCCAAAAACCATTGTCCCGTCGGCTTTTCTTTCTGCCAATCTCTTGCGGAAACGTCGTTGCCGCAACAGTAACCGACAACGTAATCCATCGCGCGTTCTTCTGGAATATCACGTCCGTCTTTACCGATAACGACAACTAATTCGCCTTCGTAATCAACTCGTTTTGATTGACGGGGAAGAACAATTGGAGCCCCCGAAAAACTCAACGCGCTAGGAGCTTTATTAAAAACAACAGGTTCGTTGGGAAGAGCATCTCCGAATTCCCTTGCGTGGTCGGCATAATTCAGCCCCACGCACAAAACCTTTTGAGGGTGGAAAAACAACTTGTCGTATTCGCAATTGACGCCCGGATTATAGACGCAAAGACCGTTCCTTTTGTCATTCTCATAATTGACAATCGCATCGCCCAAACTGACAAGATTGCCGTCCTTAGATTTACAATCCGTTAATAAGCGAGTTACGGAAACGTCGCTGAAATCCTGACCATAGTCCTTCAACAGATCCGAAGCTAGAATCCACCCCTGCCGGGATTCAATCCAGACCGCTAAAGAGGTACGATCGTTAAACGAGATTTCTGTAAGACGCATAACGATTCCCCTTATTATCTTTTACCTTTTCATTTCTATTCACAACTCGTCCGCTCGACAACGAAGCGAAACAAAGCGAGAATCCAAACCGATAATTAGGGCTTGGAAGCATAACGTTGTTAAATGCAAAACCCGCGACGTCCATTGAAAGAACGTCGCAAACAAAAACCGACGCGCCGAGTTAAACGAGCCTAAGAAGCGCTGGCAGAACAAAAGGACGCGTCGAAACGTTAAAACCCAATAATCAAAGAATCAAGAGAAAAAACTTTGAAGCGCCGCCTCAGATTTCGTCAAGCAATTCAACTGCGGCAAACTTCTTGCCTTCTAGCATCTCAAGACTCGCTCCGCCTCCTGTGCTAACGTGCGACACTTTGTCCGCAAAGCCAAGTTTTTGAATCGCCGCCGCGCTGTCGCCGCCTCCAATAATGGAAATAGCGCCGCTATCGGCAACCGCTTGAGCGACAGTCTTCGTGCCAAAATCGAACGGCGGCATTTCAGAAACGCCCATTGGACCGTTCCAGACGACCGTTTTAGCGTCGGCGATAATTTTAGCATACTTTTCAGCTGTTTTCGGTCCAATGTCAAGACCTTCGTAACCGTCGGGAATCTCGCCTGAAGCCACGACTTTCTTATTGCAATCGGAACTAAAAGCGTCGCCGCAATGGACGTCTTCTGGAAGAACGAGCTTGTCGCCGCCGACGGTTAGTAGTTCTTTCGCAAGATCAACCTTGTCCGGTTCGACAAGACTGCCTCCGACTTTGCCTCCTTGCGCGAGAGAAAAAGTATAAGCCATCGCGCCGCCTATCAAAACTTTGTCGCAAATACCCAGCAAATTCTTGATGACCATAATCTTATCCGAAACTTTGGCGCCTCCGAGAATCGCGACAAAAGGTCGTTGAGGAGAACTGATCGCGTCGGTCAGATATTTGATCTCCTTTTCGACGAGAAAACCGCACACGCGAGGCTTGCCAACCATAGCGTTCGGAACAGCGACCATAGAAGCGTCGGTTCTGTGGCACGTTCCAAAAGCGTCGTTGACATAAACGTCGGCAAACGCGGCGAGTTTTTCGGCAAATTCAGGAAGCCCTTTTTTCTCGCCGGGCTGGAAACGAAGGTTTTCGAGGACAACGACGGAATTATCGGCAAGAGCGGCAACCTTCGCCTGCGCGTCTTCTCCAACAGTGTCGGTCGCAAACACAACATTTGTGCCGGGAAGCAATTCGCCAAGTCGAATAGCGGCGGGACGAAGCGTGTACTTTGCGTCGGGAGCATCTTTTGGACGACCAAGGTGACTCATCAAGACAACCTTCCCTCCACGCTCGAGAACGCTTTTAATCGTTGGTAAAGCCATTCTTATGCGACGGTCGTCAGTGATGTTGCCGTTTTCATCAAGCGGAACGTTAAAATCGACGCGAATCAACACTTTTTTTCCGGCAACGTCGACGGCAGCGATCGTTTTCTTCGCCATTGCAAAACCTTCCTAAATACTCTATACAACTAAAAAACTTCCCGACACGCTTCGCCAAATAAAGGAAACACGCCGGACGACAATTCTCAAAATCACCATTTCTTCGCGTTTTTCCGAAAAAACAGCTGTTAAAACCAACGTAATAACAATATAATGATTATAGAGTAGATAAAACTATTTGTGAAGGGGGCGCGGCATTTGCGCGGCGTCCAACCTTTCGTCAGCCGATTCCCTTTTATAAAGAAAGCGGCGCGATAACGCGTGAACGTTCGCGCCGGTCAAGAGCCGACCTTGAAGCGAGTTTTTCCCCACGTCTTGACACAATTGTCGCGTCGCCTTTTCATAACCTTATTTTTCGCGTGTTGCGCCCTCCTTATTGGCTTTTTCCCCTTCAACGTCGTCAATTGGGAATCGTCTTTTGCGAGGGGCGTCTACGCGCAAGACGCTCCCTTGGATCTGTCTGACCTTGAGGAAAGAGAAATGTCCGATAGATCGAGAGAGCCGAGCATCCTGCAAGACTCGGCAACGTCTTCGTCAACAGATAAAAACGCTTCCTTCATTCCTAGCGAAAGAACAAGACTATTAGACCTTTTACTGGCCGGCAGTTGGATAGGCGCGATCTTACTTCTAGGCTCGATAATCGCTGTTTCTCTAATTATAAAGCTTTGCTTAATGCTCCGCCGCTCGTCGTTTATGCCAATTCAATTAGAACGGGATCTTTCTACGATGATGTCAAACAACGCATATGAAAGAGCCTTAAAGACTGCCGAGGGGAACAACTCCTTTTTAGCGAGAATTGTTCGAGCGGGTCTAAAAGAAGCCGACCAAGAATGGCGTATCGTAGAAAAAGCGATCGAAGATGAAATCGCGTATGAGTCCGCCGCTTTACAGCGTAGGACAGAGCCTCTATCCTTGATCGGTAACGTCGCGCCGATGTTAGGATTGCTCGGCACTGTTTTGGGCATGGTTACCACGTTTGGAGAACTGGCCATAGCCGACGCGGGCGGACGGAATCTCGCCAATGGCATCTACTTCGCCCTGGTTACCACAGTAGACGGCTTGCTTGTCGCAATTCCAATATTGGTGGCTCACTCGTTGCTAAACATTAGAATTGCTAAAATTATCTCAGAAACAGCAAAAAAGGTTGACAATCTCTTCACGCCGCTCAAGCGTCAAAAAAATCCAACTTTATTTGAATTGTCGAAAAACGGCGCTAAGATTCTAAACGAGAACAACCTCCCGGCAAACGCGCGAAGCGCGCTTGCCCTCCGAACTCGCGGTTTGCGTGAAGTTAAGGAAGAAGATCGTCAATCAGCCTCCGTTCCTTCTCAACCAACGCAGCCTCGCCCCAATTTATCTTTAAAGGATCGCCAGAAGGAATAAAGTCGTCCAACGTCGCTAAAGTCTGAAACATAAAGGTGAAGTCGCATGGCGCCAAACTCGTCTAAATTGCCGAGATTAGGTCTAGGTTTTTCCGAAGAGCGAAAAATTGCAATTAAGCAAACAAATAAGCTCAAACAAGAACTTTATGCTCAACAAAAGAAAATACAGTTTTCCAACCTCTTGGAACGAGCAAACGACGACCTTGACGCTTACATTGACTCACAGGAAAACGTCTTTATTCAGGGAAGTTCCCATCCTTCCGCTGAGATTCAAGATGATTCAGGAGTTCCTTCCCCCGTTGTCGTAAACGCCTTATCCCCTGACGCCGCTTCGTTTGAAACAGAAGGAGACGACAACGATGGTTTTGATTTTTTCTACCAAAAGACCTTCGCGCCCTCTTACAATTTACCTCGTCAAACGGAAAATTACTCGGACGACCTGTATTTTGATCCTGAAGAATCCGTCCAAGAAACGCTTCATGATCATTTAATTCGGCAACTAAACCTTGACGGTAGGTATGCTTCTCTCCCTCCCAATATTTATGAGCTTTGTAGGAAAATCGTTGATTCGCTCGACGTCTGTGGATATTTTAAAATGGACGAGGTCTACCCTTCACAAAAGTCAACAGACATTATCGCCTACCCTGACTACGATGAGCAATCAGAACAAGCAATCGACGAACTTGACGGTATGTTTGGAATATCATCGACATATGACGGTCGTTTAAGAATGAAAAAAGCGCTGGAAGACTACTTTGATTCCGAATCCGTTTCAAAGTTTTCTCGTCGACTAGCTCGTGAAGAATTCGATTCACTTGTTGGTAGAAAGACTTCGAAGGAGGAACGAGAGAGAGCCAAGAAACTTCTAGACAAGCTCGAATTTGTCAAAAACACAAACGCGCCGTTATACTCGCTTTTCTACCATTCTCCAAACGAAGAGGAAAAACAAATGGCGGAACGAGCGCTCGAAATTGTTCAATCGCTCGATCCTCCCGGCGTCGGCGCTCGCGATCTGAAAGAGAGTCTTCTCTTGCGAATACGTCCTGACGCGCTTTATCCTGACGAATTGAAGCTGATTATAAACGATCATTTCGACGATTTCTGCAAAAAAAGAATAGGCTCGTTGTCAGAAAAAACAGGCGTGTCTCAGAACGTACTATCCCAAATATATGGTCAGCCCTTTCCATTTCTGCCCTCTCCGGAAGAACTCTTCGCCCCTCGCGTTCTTCCTAATCGTCCCATCCAACCGGAGGTTGTTGTTGAAGAAACTCAGCGCGGACGCTGGACAGTCCGTCTTGATGAATCTCAACAAGACATTGAATTAAATGTCGAATATCGGAGAATGCTCTTTTCAAAAAAAGTCGATCAAAAAACAAAAGAGTATTTACGTCGACAGTTACTAGAAGCTAAAGCTCTTCTTGAAGCTTTGCGTAACCGTAATTCCACAATTTTGAGGGTCGCAAAGGCAATCTTCGATTTTCAACAAGATTTTTTTTCAGACCAGTTTTCAACGCCCAAACCACTAACTCAACAACAGATTTCATACAAGCTTGGACTTGATTCGTCGACAATTTCCCGAGCATGTAGCAACAAGTGGATGTCGACGCCAAGAGGGTTTATATCTTTTAAAACATTCTTTCCAAAAGCCGTTACGGGAGACGTTACGAGCGCCGATGTGGCGGACGTTATTCAAAAAATCATTAGAGAAGAAGATAAAAAGAATCCATTAAGCGACGAAGGGATAACATCCGTCCTAAAGGAACGTTACAACATTAACGTAAGTCGTAAAACGGTGCAAGAGCATCGTGATCGTCTTCAAATTCCCAATAGCCGCGCCCGTAGGAAAATGCTACAAAACATTTCCTGACTTCTCCCTTCTTGTTTCACACTCTTTCTCCCGTTAAAGCGTAAGGCTTTTTCTCTCATAACAGTCTTTGATCGCCGTTATAATCAAAATATTTATTAATATCAAAATAAGACGCTTATTTTAGATTCTCTTTATGACATTTTTTAAAAAAATGTCATAAAGACCGTTAATCTATATTGTCATTTCATCGAATTACCGTTATCATAGAAACCGCGAATGGGGCTGGCAATCGCGTCTCTTTCGTTGACGTCAATTGCTTAGCCCGACTTTTTATTTTTTGGGATTTCGTTCTAGAGGATAATGAACGTAGTTTCCCGCCAAGGGATTGCGCTTGTCCACGTCCGGCTTTGCCGTCGAAGAGTAACATTATGGAAACGTCCCTGAAACAAACGAGCGTCGCGAATACGAAGAATCCTCCGTTATGGACCAAAGGCTTCGTTGCCCTGCTGATTACACAATTCATGGTCGCGTTAAACGACAACATCTTCAGATGGTTAATCATTCCAATTGGAAAATGGGCGATTGGTTGGACCGACAGAACGGATCAGATTCGAATGATCGGTTCGCTTGCATTCGTTCTACCTTTTATGCTTTTGGCTTCTTACGCTGGTTACGTCTGCGACCGTTTCAACCGTCGTCATGTCTTAATTTCTTGTAAAGTCGCCGAATTAGTTATCATGATTATAGGAACTGCGGCAATTCTGTCTCGATCCGTGCCCTTTATGTTAGCAACTCTTTTCCTAATGGCGTCGCAAAGCACGTTTTTTAGTCCCGCCAAATATGGAAGTCTTCCGAACCTTGTCGCTCAAGAACGTATTTCAGAAGCTAACGGTTACTTTTCAATGACGACAATGATAGCGTGTATCGGCGGAACGGGTATCGGAGGGATACTTTTTGCGCTAACCACTTTAAACCATGAAGCGCCTACTCCGGGAGAAGGAGGAATGTATCATTGGCAGATATGGGCCGCCACTATTGTTGGAGTCGCAGTTATAGGTCTTATTTCAAGCCTCTTCATACCGTCCATTAAAGCTGCGGATCCTACCGCGAAATTTCCAATTAATCCTCTCAGCCAAACCTGCAAAGACTTGTTATTCCTTTTCCGCAATCAATTTCTATTCTGGATCGCACTTTTGAGCGCGTTTTTCTGGGGTCTAGGAGCCTTGGCGCAAGTCAA
>CAMZEO010000180.1 GCA_947305735.1 uncultured Planctomycetales bacterium
TTGGATTTTTTGACGGAACTTGACTATGGAGAATATGAGGGGCTTCCTGAAGTGGAAGTAGATCGACTCGTTGGAAAAATAGAACTTGAGTCGCAACAAACTAATACTGCCGATGCTGAATATACGACTGAAATTGGACTTGTCGCTTTAAAAAGGTGGGATCAGGACGCCGTTTTGCCAAGGGCGTGGAGTTTTCTCCAGCCAAGAATTGATTTATTGGCAACCCAGTGGCGCAATTTTTCAGATTATTTGATTCAAACGGCAGAGCAAGGTTCTGTTTCCCTTGCTGTTACCAGTAACGGAATAGCTCGATTCGCACTTGAATTATTGCCAACAAGCGCCGAACGTCCCGAGTCTGTTAAACTATCTACCGGCGCTTATGGTCTATTTATTTGGAATGGCAATAATTGGAGTTTAGGAGGCTGGAACGTCAAGTAGACGATATGAAAGAAAAAATACGAAAATTTGTCGAAATTTCCTTGCGCGGCTTTATTCCATTTGTTAGAATGTGTCGCGTCCCGGCGACGGGCGGTGAGAATAATTTCGTTGTGTCAACTTGTTCTTATCATTTTGGCACGATTTCAATAGAGTCAGACTGTTGTTTGACTTCCAGTAGTACCGCGTTTTTTGCGACGTTCCAAGGAGACCTTATATGAGTAATGTTTCTCGTCGTTCTTTTTTAAAATCTTCCGGTCTGGCGGCTACAGTTGCGGTCGTCCCAACTTTGTCCTCTTCTCCGCGCGTTCATGCCGGTGAAGATAATACTATCAAGATTGCTTGGGTTGGTTGCGGGGGTCGCGGCAACGGGGCTATTCGCCAAGCGTTAAACGCTGATCCGAACACAAAGCTTTACGCCGTTGCCGACGCGTTCAAAAAGCGCGCGCATGACGCCGTCGCCGGCGTTAACGACACGCATGAAGGTCGCGTCGATTGCGGCGATCGTATTTTCCACGATCTTGACGGTTTTAAGCAAGCGGTCGATTGTCTCGACGACGGCGACGTTGTCGTTTTGACGACGCCGCAAGGATTCCGTCCGGTTACGTTCGACTATGTCGCGCGCCATGAGAAACGCATTAATGTTTTTATGGAAAAGCCGCTTGGCGTTGATATTCCCGGTCTGAAGCGTTTGGCGGCAGCGAATGAAGTGGCGAAGAAAAAAGGAATTCAAGTTGGAGTCGGTCTTAATAACCGCCACTATCTTCGTACCGAAGAAACTGTCAACGCGATTCGCGACGGAAAACTGGGCGACGTTCTTACCACGTGGGTCTATCGTCTTCAGGGACCTCATGTGCTGAATTTGCACGAAGGTTATTCGGATCTCCAGAACGAGATTAGCAATATCTTCTGCTTCGATTGGACGAGCGGCGGCTTTATTGTCGACGCGCTTATTCACAATATTGATATTTGTTGCTGGTGCATGGGCGACTATCCAGTGGCGGCGTTCGGTTCCGGCGGTCGCATTACCGACGATCACGATAAAGGTCTCCGCCGTATGCAGGATCAGCTTATCGACTGCGGCGCGATCGAGTATATTTTCAAGGATGGTCGTCGTATGAATCTTCATACGCGCACCATACCGAACTGTTGGGGTAGATTCCAAGCGAACGTTCAGGGTACGAAGGGATGCGCGGAATTGGGAGAAGGCGTCGGTGATCCCGCGATCTATGAAGGATGCAATATGCGTCGCGACGGTGGCGTCGACGAACGGAAAGTTATTTGGAAGCCGGAATCTCCTTCCAACGACTCTTATCAGACGGAACATGATCTGCTCTTCAAAGCGATTCGTGAAAACAAGCCGTGGAACGAAGTTCAATATGCGCTCGACGCCACGCGCACCGCGATCCTTGGTCGCACGGCTATGGAGACCGGCGACTACATTACCATGGAACAAATGATGGAATCCAAACGCGAGCTTGTTCCAAACATCGACGATCTTCGACTTGACGGTCCCTCCCCTGCAAAACGCGACGAGAACGGCAACTACGAAATTGGCGTTCCCGGCGTTACAAAGTTTGTGTGATAAACCGATTCTAGCGCGTCTCGCGCGCATTGCACAAAAAGACGCCGGCAGTTCTTTTTCTGTCCGGCGTCTTTTTGTCCGTCGTCGGTCTAAAAAGACGTTAAGGAAACCTCCGTACAGCAATTACCCCCCCAAGCGTCAAACGCTTGAAATTTAGTCTTCTTCTTTTGCGTCGTTCGCAAACTCGGGTCTTACTCGAAAATAGTTGACACAATCGCGTAAAATAACTACTCTTACCATATAACCCAAGTTTAAAGGGAGTGAAAAACGCGCGTAAAACCTTCTTGGGAAGTAAGTGACGAATTTTGGGCAACCGTTGAATCTTTAATTCCAAATCAGGAAGAATTGCGCGTCCCTAACAAAGAGTATAAGCGTAAAACAGGAGTCGGGCGTAAACGGAAATATGACAATAGGACATATTTCGCCGGAACCGTATACGTTCTTCGAACAAGCATAATTTGGAACGCGTTTCCTCGTGAAAAATTAGGGGGATTGGGTTCTTCCGCATTTCATAATCGTTTTTCCCCCTGGGAACGAGCCGGGGTGATTGAATGGGACGTCGTGGAAGCGGCAAGCCGCCGACGGCTGTCGAATCAAAGCCCAGTTGGAGCCAATCCTGCGGATAGAGAAAAAATGGGAGCAAACGGGGGATTCTGGTCAAGAAAAACGGTGTCCCACCGTCCATCGTCGTAGACGGGACCAGTCGTCACGCCCCCAACTTTTGGAACCTTTGTTAGAACAATATTTTCAGCCTGTCGAACCTCTCTTTCCGAGGAAACGAATCTGTGTTTAGACACGGGTTTCGCAGGAAAGGAACAAGTCGCGATAAATAATAAAAACCTTACGTCGCGCATTCGTTCTCGCGGCGAGGAAAGAATGAGTTGGAAAACACACCTCTTTTCGAGCAAAGCGCCGGATTGTTGAAACCTGTAATTCTCGGCTGAAAAGTTTTCGAAAAGCGTGTCAACGTTATGAAAAAACGCCAAGCTCATTTCGCGCATTGATACAGTAAAACTGACCTTGATTACGGTCAGTAAGACGCAAAACAGCCCAACAAGACGCAAGGACAAACTTTTCGATTATTTTCGGATAAATCCTCTAAGCTTCAAGAAAAAGAGAAAGTCGGCGAATTGTCGTTCAACGTTTTCAAATAGCTTTCCACGTCTTTTTCCGGCTCCTTTACATATCCATACTTCGACCATTGATACGCGTCGATATCTGGAACGAACGTCGCTTCTTTGTTAGAAAGTTGCGCCGTCATAAGCCCCATGTCGCCCCAATGTCCAACAGACGGAAAACAAATCGTTTTAATTCTCCCTTGAACAGGCGAACGATAATAGTGAAGGTGCCCATGGAGATAAGCGACAAATCCGGGGCAAACCTTCAAAATATCGTCAATCTTCGTATCGGTAAGATGATGGTGACAGCCTACGAAAACACGTTTTTCAACGTACTTTTTCAGCGTTTCTTGCAGCCATTCTTTTTGTTCAGGAGAAATTTCGCCGCGAACCTGTCCCTCTAAGTAGGAATCAAGCAAAATGAAGTCGGCGTTTGGCGTCTCAATAATATTGACGTGTCGACCTTCGACCAACGGATTCTTTTCAAATCGTTCTGGAAACACCCGACGATAGTTTTCAAGGCGATCGTGATTTCCCATCGCCACTTCCCAATTGATTCCAACGACCTCAATTGGTTTAATTAATTCGCGAAAGAGTTCGTAGTTTTCAATAGTTCCATGATCGTAGGCAATATCGCCGTAGATCAATAAATTGGCAGGACGCGGATTCATTGCCAATACTTTGCGAACGCTTTGATTGAAACGAGCGACCTGTTGAACCGTTTCGGATCCATAGAGATGAACGTCGGAAAAAAACGCGACAAAGTTATCGTCAAGCGGAATATTTTCGGCAAGTAGCTTTTCAACGCTAATGAAACGCGAAGAAACAGCCGCAAGAGCTACAACGCGCAAAAAATCTCGTCTAATCATTATCTTTTTCAATTCTCTCAGTTGGCGGAATGCTGTTCAGCTTCCATATTTTTCAGAGTAGTTCCAATATTGTCAATAAGCTCGTCCACTTGCCAATTTTCCTCAAAACCGACAATATACACGTCAACGACCTGCGTTCGTACGACTTTGTCGACGGAACGACGTCGTTCCTCAATGTCTTTCATCGTTCCCTCGCCGACGAGTTTCATACAGATGACGCCCATTCCGTTGTCTTGGGCGGTTTGGGCTGCGACGACATTCTCTTCAAATGTTCCATCCATACGGACGTCTCCAGAATTCAATCGAATATGAACAGCGTCGACCCACGGATTAACTGCGGCGTTTTGTAATGCTCCTAACGAGTGAGACGAAATACCATGACCGCGAATAAGACCTTGTTCTTTACATTTTTCAAGATCTTCCATATATTGTTTACAATCGTCTTCCCAGTCAGGCTTCATCATGCAGTGAATCTGAACAAGGTCAAGATAATCCGTTTTGAGTTCCTGAAGGAAACGTTTGACGACGGTAACCGCGTCGGGGCGTTCGTCGCCAATGATCCCTCCGGCATGAGGCCAAAGCTTAGAGGATAACGTGTAACTATCTCGCGGCTTATCTTTCAATGTTGTGGAAATAATCTCATGCGTTCCGTATAAGTCGGCGCAATCAAAGAAACGAATTCCAGAATCGTAACAATGATTGATTAGCTTAACGGCTTTATCGCGATCCATACGCGTGAGTTGAGCCGAATGATTGTATCCGGCCATGCCGGTTCCCATGCCAATCCGAGTTGTCTCGACGTCGCCAAATAATTTGACGCGCGCCAGAGGATCTGCGGAAAAATGATTCTTTGGCTCCTTCTCCGCTTTATCCGGCGTCGAAGACGCGCTTGCAGATACAACGTTCGCGCCTATTGCGGCGCCGCTCAATCCGGCAAGAGAAGATTTTAAAAATTGACGTCGTTTAAGATCCATTTGAGTACTCCGGTTAAAGTTTAGATTTGAGAACCGTGGGACGGGCGTAAAAATAAATTTCGGATTCGCGTTGCAGTTCGCGAGTACTGTGGATCCTGACTCATCTGACGCCATTCGGGATGACGAACAAACATATCCCATCCATCGCGTCGCGCTTCGTCGTTTTCGAAACAGAGCATATAAGTTATATTGGGAATCCAAGTTCCGAAAATAGCGCTTCCCATAAAAACTGGTTCCATGCCGCAACGTCTGAACAAATCAAGCTCGCCTTGTTCAAACATCCGCGCTTTTGCAAAATTCCTTTCGTAATTGGGAGAGTTATAAGTGCGGAGTTGTAGAAGTCGATCGCTGTTGCGATAAGGTACGGAAATCCGAAGTTGACAGGCAAGCGAACGCAAAACGGTCATTTCTTCGTCGACAAATTGCAGATCGTCCGAAAGATTGAACCGAGTGAAATCGACAGCCGTTCGCCTTTGTAGATCTAGAAAGGCTTCGAGAGAAGCGCTTTCCTGAACGACCAAAACAGCCGTATCGTAATAATCCGCGTCGTAATTACGATCCCCCTTCATAAGGTCTGTGTCAACATAGAAGACGCCGACTTTATCGAATCCAAGTCGATTTCTGTCGGAAATCAGATAGGAATCAAAGGAACGAAGGAGATCGTTTCGTTTGCGAATCGATTGCGTGGCGTATGTCTCTAGGAGAAGGTAACGAAAATTTTGGTTAGGAACGTCGCCTGGATAGTATCGGGAGGAGTAAGTCGATTCCTGCCTCTGATTTCTTCTGCTAGGAATCAAGATGTCCCCGTTTGCCGCCTGCGTGGTCGCCGTTATGCCGACTGTCGCCGCCACTGTTAAAAAATCTCGTCTTAACATCGTTCTCTCCCAAATATATGAAATAGCTTAAAAACCAATTTGTCTCGTCGATTCAAAGACTCTGACAACGAGTCCAAGAGAGAACAAACCGGACGCGCCAATTATCCCAACACACGTAAGCTAACGTCAACCCTTCCAAGCGGCGCGCTGATTTGAACGCCTTGAACAGATCCTCGCAAACAATCAAGCGATTCTCTCGCAATTTGAATACCAGTTTCAAGTTGAGCTTCTTTCGAGTATGCGGACGCTTTTTCCATTCTTGACATAATATCTTCCGGCACCACGATCCCCGGAACTTCTTTCCTCATAAAAAGCGCGTTTCGATAACTTACAAAAGGCCATACGCCCGCTATGACCGGAATAGGCAAATCTCCAAAATCGTCCAAAAATCGTAATAATACGACAGGATCAAAGACCGGTTGCGTAACGGCAAAAAGCGCGCCCGAGTCGATTTTTTGACGAAGACGAGAAAGTTCGCGATCCCTATTAAGCGCCGACGGATCAAATCCGCATCCGAAAAAAGCGGACGTCGGTTTGCCGATTGTTTGACCCGCGAGATCGACGCCGCGATTCAAACGACGTTGTAGCGCGCACAATCCTATCGAATCGCAATCGAAAACGCCGGTTGCATTCGGATAGTTTCCCAATTTCGGCGGATCGCCGGTAATAAACAAAATATTTTTAATATTCAATGCCGCGCATCCAATGAGATCCGCTTGTAAACCTATCAGATTTCGATCTCGACAACAAACGTGCAAAACAGGTTCGATTTTCGCATCGACCAATGTCTTTTCAGCGGCGACAATAGACGCTATTCTAGCCGAAGCGCGCGGACCGTCCGGTAAATTTACGGCGTCAACGCCAGCTTTTCTCAAAACGTTTGCTTTTTCTATAAACGTAGTTAAATCGAAACCGCAAGGTGGAATCGTTTCGACTGTTTGAACCCATTCCCCCCTTGATAATTTTTCAGCTAATTTGCTTCGTTGCGGAACGGGAACTTCATTTTTTTCCTCGACATTAGGCTGGGCGTCAAGCAAAACGATATGCGAACGCCGCCCCCGCGACGATCTTTTCACCGCTCTTGCAACTTCTGCGATATCATCCGGAGTTGTTCCGCAACAACCGCCGACTCCTGCTACGCCGAGATCGACATACCTCATCGCATATGTCGCGAAGTACTCGGGAGAACCGTAATATAATTGCCGTCCTTCAAAACCCTGCGGAGAACCCGCGTTTGGTTGAACAATCAAAGGAAGTTTTAAGATTTTGACGATTTCCTGCACCGCTTCCAACATTTCGCTGGGACCAAGAAGACAATTCAACCCCCAGGCGACGGGTTGAGAGGAGAATTCAAACGGGGCAAAAAGCTTTGCGTAAAGATTCGCGCGCGACTCAAGTGTGTTCGGCTCTAGAAAATACGAACGCGACAAACCATAGGATAGCGCGAAAGGAAAGTTTAAATTGACGCGAACGAGAGCCTCTACCATTAACTCGGCGATTTCGCGCGACGGCTGGGACTCGAATAGTATGAAGTCGACGTTCGCGTTGACAAGCGCGTCAATTTGCTCCGAAAAACAGTCGATAATTTCGGAACGTTTGCGTTTAATTTGAACGTCCGACGCGGGATATCCAACAGATCCGGCTACGAATACTTGGCGATCTTCCGCCAAGACGGATCGAGAAACTTTCCGCGCTATTTCAACTCCGCGGCGGTTTATTTGTTCAACTTGATCGCCCAACCCGTAACGTTCCAAGACAAAGCGATTAGCTCCATACGTGTTGGTTGTCAGCACGTCCGCTCCCGCGTTGAGATAGGATCGCGTTATTTCCGCAATTAACTCGCTATTTTTTAGGTTTAACCCATCATAACTCTGATTGGTGAAAACATGGCGGCGATAAATTTCAGTTCCCATTCCGCCGTCAAAAACCAATGTCGACGACAAAAGCGATTCCGAAAAAGAATTTGACAAAATATTCCTCGCGAATCAAATTTGGTAAAAAACTAGTTGCCATCTTGCGAATATTGCTTTCGTTTTAACCAAGCGTTAAAATGTGCGCTGACGGCGGCGTTGAAAAACGTCCAATCCTGACAATATTGAAATTGCGTTCTCGCAACCATACGTATGGAACACACGACAAAACAAATGCGAAAATACCTCTTTCCAGACCTTGCCGTCGATTCAGTTCTTAACCTTACGGTAGACCGACTCCGCGTCCTCAATGTGAGCGCACTGCTCCTCGACGTTGATTGTACCTTAAAAGAGTACGGAAGACAAGAACCAAGTTATGAAATTATCCACTGGTTAACGGTCCTTAAGAGTGAGGGTTTTAAATTGTGCCTCCTTTCCAACGGGGTTGGAAAGAGAATTAAGCCACTCGCCGATTCTCTTGGTGTTCCGTGCGTGTCCAGGGCTT
>CAMZEO010000181.1 GCA_947305735.1 uncultured Planctomycetales bacterium
GAATTCCCTTGCGGTTCTTGCGGAACGAGAAATTCTTCCACGCAAACGGTTTCCTAACTTTTTTGACTTTTGAAGCGCCTTCTTTAGATTTGGCGTCCTTTTTGGAGCCGCAAATCTGGTTGCATTTGCCCGCGATCCAGGAGAACAGGTCTTGCAGGATTCCGAGCGGACAGATCACGGAACAGTAGACGCGTCCGAACAGGAGCGTCGCGGCCAGGAGCGCGAGCGCGATTACAAGAGCGCCGCTTGTAACCGCGCCGACAAACTGGATTTTTTCGAGCCAGGCGAAACTGTGCGGAACTTTTTCGCGAAGATCGACGAAATAGGCGACGATTGCGGCGAGCATGAGGGTCGCGATCAAAACGCGAATCGCGCGAAAGAATTTGTATTTCATGATCGTGATTACGGAAAAGGCGTGAAAACTGGAGCGTCGATTGTCGAACCAATCAGACGCGTTAATTGTCGATAATCTACAAAGAAATCGTCGAAACGAAATCCGCTCCGACGATTTCTAAAAGACTGTTTTTAACGCGATACGTTTAAATCACATCTTAATGCGTTCGACGTTCAGAGAGTTGACGTCGACAACTCCCAGACCATGCGCCTGCCCCAAAGGAAGATATTTGACGTCGTTAAGCGGCATCTTCTGGAATTGATCGAAGAATTTGACGGCGACGACGTCGACGGCGACGGGGTCGGGAGACATAAACAAACCTTTCGCGAGAGCGACGCGTCGCGATCGCGCGGCCCGTTCGTCTTCATGATGCGATAGGCGTCGACGATGTTCAGACACGCGGGGTTCTCAAGGGTTCCGATATCGGCGATGCTTTGGTCGAGACCCTTTTGATGGAACGCGCGACGATCCCAAACGATCCCCATAAGATTCTTCATAGCGATCGTCATTTTTGCGCCGCCGTGATTCTTTAGGACTGGAACGTTGAACCAGCAGTCGCAGTCGAGAATCGCCTGGTGAATCTTCGCGGATTTGAGCGCTTTGCCTTTAGGCAACGCTGTTTCGCGATAGTATTTCTCTTCGTTACCCGGCATGACGACGGCGCCGGCCTTCTTCGCGGCGGCTTCGATTCCGCTCGTTTCGTAGCACTTGCGCCAATTGTCGCAGGTGTTGTCGAAGACGATAATTTCCTTCGCGCCGGCGTCTTTGCACGCGTTAATAAGCGCGACGATTAGCTCGGGATTCGTGTTTCCGGCGAGTTCTGGCGTCTTGTCCCAGCCGATATTCGGCTTGATCGTGACGCGATCGCCCTTTTTGACGAACCGCGTAATTCCGCCGAGCGCGGCTATTCCTTTTTCAAACATAGGAGCGGGCTCTCCGCCGAGCAACGCGACCAGGTCGACTTTTTTGCCCTCGGCGTTGGAACCTTCCTGAGCAAGCACGGCGATTGGATCTACGGCGCTGAACGTCGCGGTAAAACCGGCCAGAGCGACAGTTTTCAGAAAATCTTTACGGGTCATTTCCATAGGAACACCTCAACAGGGTTTGTTGTCGGAACGACAATAACGCCGCGCTTCGCCTCGCGCGTTTTTATTATCTTTACGTCGTCAACGACGCGAATTCCGAAATGAACGGCCTTCGCCGCAAACGTTATTTAACAGTATCTTCACGAACGCTATTTGAGTTTGGCGTAACGGGCGCCAACCGTTCTATTCGTTCGCGGGTTCGATTCGCGTCTTGCGAAGTCGGGGCAATGTTTACGCTAAAGACGGAACGTCCGCCGTAAAATTACAGTAATTTCGCCAATTCTTCGACTTTATCGGTCTTTTCCCAAGTGAAATAGGCGGAATCTTCGCAGGGGCTTCCGACGTTCTTTTCCCAGGAGTAGACGTCGGCTCCTCGTCCGAAGTGACCGCCGAAAGAGGTTTTTTCGAAGATCGGACGACGAAGGTTCAGCGCGTCGACCAACCCTCGGGGAGTGAGCGGGAAGAGCTCTCGAACCGCGTCGGAGATTTTTTGTTCGTCAACTTTGCCCGTTCCGCCCAAGTCGATCAGGACGCTTATTGGTTCGGACACGCCGATCGCGTACGACAACTGGACTTCGCAGGAATCGGCGAGCCCCGCCGCGACGACGTTTTTCGCGATGTAACGCGCCATATACGCGGCGCTACGGTCGACTTTTGTCGGGTCTTTTCCGGAGAACGCGCCGCCGCCGTGCCGCGCCCAGCCTCCGTAGGTGTCGACGATGATCTTGCGACCCGTCAGACCGCAGTCGCCGTTAGGTCCGCCGACGACGAATTTGCCCGTCGGATTGATGAAGAACTTGATTTTGTCGTCGACGAGTTCCGGAGGAAGACATGGCATAATGCAGTTCGGAATAATCCAGTCGCGAATTTGCCCCTGATCGACGCTCGGATCGTGTTGCGTCGAAACGACGACCGCGTCGACGCGAACGGGCTTGTCGCCGTCGTATTCGACGGTGACCTGACTCTTGGAATCGGGACGCAGCCAGTCGACCGCTTTGGAGAAGCGCAAGTCGTTAAGCGTGTTCATAACGCGGTGCGAGAGCGCGATCGGAAGCGGCATAAGCTCGGGCGTTTGATTGCAAGCGTATCCGAACATAAGCCCCTGGTCTCCGGCCCCGACGTCTTTGGAGTCGGAAGAGTCGACGCCCTGAGCGATGTCGGGGCTTTGTCTATCCATCGCGACCATGACGGCGCACGTGTTTCCGTTGATTCCGTATTCGTCGTCCGTATAGCCGACGCGATTGATCGCGCCGCGAACGATTTGCTGATAGTCGAGCTGCGCCTGCGTCGTGATTTCGCCGGCGACAACGGCGAGCCCCGTCGTAACGAGCGTCTCGCAGGCGACGCGGCTAAAAGGATCTTGCGCGAGACAGGCGTCTAAGACGCTGTCGGAAATACGGTCGGCCAATTTGTCCGGATGGCCCATCCCCACGGCTTCGCTGGTGAAGTAACGTTTCGACATTATTAATCTGCTCCTTGACGCGACTTGAACGCAAAAGCGCCGCCTCGTTTTACCGAGGCTTCAAAGGGCGGAAGACGTTTTGGACGTCTGAAATTCTTCCCGCTCTTCTTTCCTTTAAAATATACGCCATATCGTTTCAAAAAGCAAGGGGGAGCCCCTATTTTCCTTGACGTCTTTGTCGGCTCCAACGCGTTTTAGCGAACGACGTCGAGGCGTCAAGGTTTGTTTCGCGTCTTCATTTTTCCGACTCTTCGCGGCCTTTTTTGTCGAAAAACGGTTCGAGCCCCTACCGGGGCGGCGTTAAAGCTATATACTAAAGTCGCCGATCGGTTCGTTCGTCGCGGCGCCGCCCGGCGTATGAATATGCTTTTGAAGAACCGCCGCGTCCGAGCGCGTGTCCGCCGCGCGGCTTGTCGCGATATTTAGGGGAACAGACTATGCCTTTGCTAATCTTGCGTTGCGTCTTTATATTGGCCTCAAGCGGAATAGGCGTCGCCGTGGTTCGCGGCGGCGCCGCCGCGTCGAGCGCAGGAGGGCTGACGACGTTCTTTTTGATCGTTCTGCTTTCGTTGGCGGTCATCGGTCTGGACATGGCTTTTCCGAAAAAGAAGATCGCGTGGATTTCCGCCGTCTATTTCGGTCTGCTTATCGGACTTGTGACAACGTATCTGATGGGATTGGCTTTAGAGCCGTTTTTTTCGGATCCCGTCGGAGAAGCGAGCGCGTCGAACGACGCGTTGCGTCAGAGCGTGACGGCGACGATGCTCCTTATTTTCAGCTATTGCGGAATCAGCTTCCTGTTGCAGACGCGCAACGATTTTCGGTTTGTCATTCCTTTTGTCGAGTTTCAACGCAACGTCAAGGGGATCAAGCCCCTCATTCTGGACACGAGCGTCGTTATCGACGGTCGAATCGCCGACGTTATGGAGACGAAACTTGTCGACAGTCCGTTGCTAATGCCTCGATTCGCGATCGTCGAACTGCAACATATCGCCGACAGTTCCGACCGCAGTCGTCGAACGCGCGGTCGGCGCGGTCTGGACGTTCTCGCGCGGTTGCAGAACATGGACGGGGTCGACTTGAAAATCGACGACACCGACTTGCCCGAATTTGCCAAGCAACCCGTCGACCTGAAACTTGTCGCGTTGGCGAAACATCTGGAGGGCAAGCTGGTCACCAACGACTACAATCTCAATAAAGTCGCGAAGTTGCAGGGGGTCAACGTCATCAATTTGAACGATCTGTCAAACGCGCTTAAACCCGTTTTCCTGCCGGGCGAACGCATCGAAGTCGACGTCGTGAAGTCGGGCGAGGAAATCGGACAGGGGATCGCGTATCTCGACGACGGCACGATGGTCGTCGTCGATCAGGGACGCAATCATATCGCGGACCGCGTGGTCGTCACGGTGACGAGCGTTTTGCAGACGAGCGCGGGTCGCATGATTTTCGCCAGGTACGAGTACACCACGAAACGGTTGACGGGGACGACGATCGTGCTCGATCCCGCCGCCGGTTCTTCGACAAAGCCGTCGCGGTAATCGCGAGGTTTGGGGGGACGCGTTATGAACAAATCGGAAGAAAACGCCGCGTATGTCGCCCTTTTGAAGGACAAACGCTTCAAATTCGAGACGTACCTTTTCGTCAACGAGGTTCTGGAGCGCGCGACGTCGCAAGGAGTCGGCGAACTTAAAGAGACGGAACTTGACGATTCCGACGAGCCCGACGTCGACGTTCATATCACCGGTCGGCAATTATGCCGAATCGCGGTGGAACACGCCGTCGAACAGTACGGCGCGATGGCGCGCGTCACTCTTGAACGTCTCGGACTCTATACGACCGGAGATATTGGGGACGCCGTCTTTAACATGATCGAGGTCGGTCTCATGGCGAAAACGGCCGACGACGCGCGCGAGGATTTCGACGCCGTGTTCGACTTGGGCGACGAACTGGACGCCGCGTTTCAATTTGCGTACGAGGGGCGTAAGAGAGATTAGCGAACGGCGATCTTTTCAACGTTTCCGAGGTTGAACTCATGCCGAACTTACTGCTCCGAGAAGACAATCTTTTCGGTTTGATGTATCTGTTGGAAGAGCGGAATCTTGCCGGAAAGGTCGATCTCGTCTATATCGATCCTCCTTTTGCGTTGGGAACGATTTTTACCGTTTCCAGCGGACGCGCGTCGACGATAAGCCGCGTCAAAGGAGGTGCGGTCGCTTATTCCGACGCGCTTCAAGGTTCCGAATATCTTGATTTTTTACGCGCAAGACTCCTTCTTTTACGCGACTTAATGTCGGAACGCGGTTCGATTTATCTGCATATCGACCTTAAGACGGGACACTACGTCAAAGTCCTTATGGACGAAGTTTTCGGGATCGAAAATTTCCGGAACGACATAACGCGGATTAAATGCAATCCGAAGAATTTTCCAAGAGTCGGATACGGAAATATTAAGGATATGATTTTGTTTTATTCAAAATCGTCGAAACCCGTTTGGCACGAGCCGAAGGAACGTCTTACCGACGAAGATATCCGCAGACTTTATCCGAAGACCGACGCCTCCGGCAGAGCTTACGCGACCGTTCCGATTCACGCGCCCGGCGAAACTCGAAACGGCGCGACAAGCCTGCCTTTTAAGGGGCTTCTTCCGCCCAGGGGACGGCATTGGCGCGCCGACGTCGCGACGCTCGATTTGTGGGACGAACAGGGACTTATCGAGTGGTCGTCTTCCGGAAATCCCAGAAAGAAAATTTTTGCCGACGAACGCGCGGGAAGGAGAGTCCAGGATATCTGGGAGTTTAAAGACCCGCCTTACCCGTCGTATCCGACCGAGAAGAATCTTGAGATGCTCAGACGCGTCGTCGCGACGTCTTCCAACGAGAACAGCGTCGTCCTGGACTGTTTTTGCGGTTCCGGGACGACTCTTCAAGCCGCCGAGTCGCTGGGACGTTCCTGGATAGGAATCGATCAGTCCGAAAAAGCGATCGAGGCGACGATTGCCAGGATGAAAGGGGATCGGATCGAAACGCGCGATTCAAGCGTCGCGTTTGAGTTTGTTGATTTAACGTCGCGAACGAACGATTGACGCGCCGACCGACTCGCTTTTTTAACGGTTTTCGAGCGCTCGGAGACTGACTTGAGAAGGAGCGGAACCGCGCTATAATTAACGCCTCGCGCGACGAGTTTCGAGAAGCAAGCCGAAGCTCGATCGGCGATTTGATTTTGTTCCTTGTTTTTACCGCTTGCCTTTTTCCATGAGGATTTGAAGTCATGATTCACGAACGAGCCGGTCAACCGACGCAGCCTTCCGATCTTATCGACGTCGCGGCGTTGGAGCGCGATTATTTTGAGAAACAGCCGAACGTCGAGATTGCGGAACAAAGGGTTCGGTTCGGAACCGGCGGACATCGCGGCAAAGCGTCGGAAGCGTCCTTTAACGAGGCGCATATCAAGGCGATCGTCCAGGCGGTCGTCGATTATCGGCGCGCGAGACCGGAAGGGGAGCCCGACGTTCTCTGGCTTGGCAAAGACACGCACGCGCTTTCGGACGCGGCGCAAAAGACGGCGCTCGGCGTTCTTGCGGCGAACGGAATCGACGTCTACGTTCAACGTGAAAACGGCGCGACGCCCACCCCCGCGGTTTCCCGCGCGATTATTGTCGCCAATCGCGCCAACGGCTCGAATTATTCGGACGGAATCATCATCACGCCGTCGCACAATCCTCCGACCGACGGGGGACTTAAATACAATACGACCAACGGCGGAGGCGCCGACCTCGAGGTCACCTCGCGGATCGAAAATCGCGCCAACGCGTACTTGAAAGATGGAAATCGCGGCGTTAAACACGTCTCGTACGAACGGGCTCTCGACGCGTCGACGACTCATAAGATCGATTACGTCGCCGATTACGTCGACGATTTGCAAAACGTGATCGACATGGACGCGATTCGCGACAAGCGCGTCAAAATCGGGGTCGATCCGCTTGGCGGCGCGGCTCTTGGATATTGGAAGCCGATCGCCGAGAAGTACGGGCTCGATATTACGGTCGTCAACGACAAGTTGGATCCGACGTTTTCGTTTATGTCGATCGATCACGACGGAAAGATTCGCATGGATTGTTCGAGTCCGTGGGCGATGAATCGGCTTGTCGCGCTCAAAGATCAATTTGACGTCGCGTTTGCGAACGACCCGGACTCCGACAGGCACGGAATCGTCGCGCCGAGCGTCGGGCTTATGAATCCGAATCACTATCTCGCCGTCGCGATCGATTATTTGATAACGCATCGACCGACGTGGTCGTCGGAACTCGGGATCGGCAAGACGCTCGTGTCGAGCGCGATTATCGATCGGGTCGTCGCGTCGCGCGGTCGCAAATTGATTGAAGTTCCGGTCGGATTCAAGTGGTTCGTGCCGGGATTGTTCAACGGCGAGATCTGTTTCGGCGGGGAAGAGAGCGCGGGAGCGAGCTTCCTGCGCTTCGACGGAACCGTCTGGACGACCGATAAAGACGGACCGATTTTAAATTTGCTCGCGGCTGAAATGATCGCGACGACCGGCAAAGATCCCGGCGTTCTCTATCAAGAGCTGGCGGCGAAATTCGGCTCGCCGTTCTATAAGCGCGTCGAAGCGCCCGCGTCGCTGGCGGTTAAAGACGCGTTGAAGAACATGACGCCCGAGCAGGCGAAGTCGGAAACGCTTGCCGGCGACAAGATTGTTTCGCGTCTGACGCGCGCGCCGGGCAACGGCGCGGAAATCGGCGGACTCAAGATCTCGACGGAAAACGGCTGGTTTGCCGCGCGTCCGTCCGGAACGGAAATGGCGTATAAGATTTACGGAGAGTCGTTTAAGAGCGAAGAGCATCTGGAACAGATTCTCGCCGAAGCGCGGCAGATCGTTTCCGACGCGCTCAAAAACGCGTGAAACGAGGAGAAGGACCTTTGAACGAAAGGGGAGTTCTCACGATTGGCGTCACGGGACGTCGTCATATCGTTCCGGAAGCGCTCGCGGCGGTCGAGAATTCGGCGCGTCTGTTTTTGCGAGCGATTTTACGCGAACGCGACGAACGTGAAATTCGGCTCTGCACGGGTCTTGCCGTCGGCGCGGATTCGCTAATCGCGAGACTGGCGTTTGAGGAGCGCGAAAGGGAACCGAAGGCGAAGTTGCGCGTCGTCGCGGTTTTACCCGCCGATCTGGCGCGATACGAGCGCGATTTCAAAAAGGCGCGCGACGCGTCGGGGCGATCGGAACTCGACGCGTTTCGCGAACTTCTCGCGCGAAGCAACGAAACGATTTGTTTAGGAAACCCGGAAGAAGAC
>CAMZEO010000182.1 GCA_947305735.1 uncultured Planctomycetales bacterium
AACGCGCGGAATTCGTCGCAATACGGCTCCGGCAAGTCGTCCAGCTGCCCCCACGACCAGCTCGCGACAACCGAATTCTCGTTGTTGATTTCGACGACCGCGACGCCGGGGTCGTCCGCGTACGACTTGCCCGTGTACGGGTTGACGTGCGTAAGCAGATCTTTGGCGTATTTTTTCTGATACTCGATCATTTTCCGATCGAAATTGTCGACGCCTTTGTTTTGCGTCGGGAGTTTGTCGGCGTTGGGGAATCCGTCGACTTCTTTAAACGCTCGGGAAACGTGCAGATTGATATTGACGTAGATCCCTCTTTGCTCGAGACAATAGATCACGTAATCGAGTCGATCGAGCTGATCGGGGTCGATTTCGGTCGTGCCCTTGTCAAAATTTTTGCCCCAAATGTCGCGCGAATCCATGTGATGAAGACGCGCGACCCCGACGCCGAATCGCGCGAGCGAATCGGCGACGCGCTCGGCTTTTTCTTTGGTCGTAAAACTCGCGCCAAAACAGAAATTCGTGCCGAGTAGTCGCGTTTTACCCGACGCGGACGTAAATTCGCCCTTGGAGTCGACAAGAAATCCCGCCGTCCCCGCGACGGGAGCGGGCGAATCCCAGGTCTGCACGTTCGTGATATTGTCCGGCGCCCCTTTTTCAATAACAAACGGGAACATCGTCTTCGATTCGTCGGCAAAAACGCAAGTCGTTGCCAACGCAATAGCCCAAGCGCAAGCGGAAATAATTCTTCGCGACATGATTTCATTCTCCCATAAAAAAGGCGAGTACAACGCGATCGAAACGCCCGAAATACGAGCGAACGCCGATTCTGAGAACAATGGTACCAGAATTAAGACGGAAAAGCAAGATTTACAAATTGGGAGCCGCAAGCAATGGGCGGCTTTGTCCTCCGAATGCCGCAGGCAACGACTACAACGAAACCAACGCGTCGTTCCGCCTCTGGCGCAAAGCCGCCCAATCCGAATCGATGATTAATCGGCTCGTCAGAGCCGAGCCGGTCTGACAGGGGTGGGAAAGTCGCCGAATGCCGCAGGCAACGACTCATTGTTTTATATTAATCGTTAAAAAACTTATAATCCATAAAATTGAAATTCAATCCCTCCAATTGTTAAAATAGGAGCTACAGACGAGGGGCGGATATTGACGATTTAATTCCCGAAGAGTAAAATCGGATACTGGCATATCGTTTTTTAAAGACGATTGAGTTTAAATCTGTCGATTGGAAGTACAAATCAAAATGAGCGACGTTACGGCAAAGCGCATTATTCCTTTCAGTCCCCCAGACATATCGGAGCTTGAAATCGCCGAAGTAGCGGTCGCGTTGCGTAGCGGATGGATAACGACCGGTCCGCGAGTGAAAAGGCTGGAACGTCGACTCGCGGCTTATATTGAAACCGGCAAGACAGACGTCGAATGCGATTCAGATGAGGCGCAAGCGAATTTCGGCCAGAGAGTCGCGTGCCTGAACAGCGCGACGGCTGCCGAAGAGCTGAACCTTCGCGTCCTCGGCGTCAAGCCGGGGGACGAGGCGATCGTTCCCGCGTATACGTATACCGCGTCGGCCTCCGCGGCGATTCACGTTGGCGCGACCGTCAAGTTTGTCGATATCCAAAAAGACGGCGATCCGGTTACGCGTATGCCGGAGATGGATTACGACGCTTTGGAAGCGGCGATTACGCCGAAAACCAAGGCTATCATCGCGACCGATCTCGGCGGCGTCGCGTGCGACTACGATCGAATCTTTGACGTCGTGGAGCGCAAGAAATCGTTGTTTACTCCGACTAAATCGGACGGTTCGCCCCTTGGCGACTTGTCCGCGCGAATTCAACGCGCGTTGGGTCGAGTAGCGGTCGTCGCCGACTGCGCCCATAGTCTGGGAGCTTCGCGTATCGTTTCTCGCGTAGGTTCCGGCAAACTGTCGACGCCTGAAAGGCGTTATTGCGGCGCTATTGCGGATATGAGTTCGTTTTCGTTCCATGCGGTCAAAAATTTCACGACCGCCGAAGGGGGGGCGAGCGCGTGGACGTCCCTTGAAGGGATTGATAACGCTGAAATTTACAAGATGTTCCAGCTTCTCTCTCTCCACGGACAGAATAAAGACGCTTTCGCCAAGACTAAGCTTGGCGCCTGGGACTACGATATTATCGGACCTTGGTACAAATGCAACATGACCGACGTCGCCGCCGCGATGGGACTGCGGCAGCTTGACCGTTACCTCGACCTGCTCAAACGCCGAGCTGAGATTATAAAGATCTACGACAGGACGTGCGACGAGCTGGAAATCAGCCGTATGATTCATCATACGGACAATATGGATAGTTCGACGCACCTCTACCTGATCCGCGTTCCCGGAATCGACGTCGACGCGAGGAACAAAATCATAGGAAAGATGGCCGAGCGCGGCGTCGCGACGAACGTCCACTATAAGCCGTTGCCTATGATGACCGCCTACGGCGGAGACTGTTCGGCGTATCCCAACGCTTACGACTATTATCGCAACTTGATCACGTTGCCGTTGCATACGTTGCTGTCCGACGAGGATGCGGAGTACGTTTGCGAATCGCTAAGGGAATCGGTTTTCGAAGTCTGTAAAATTTAATTTCAAAGCGCGCCATTAGCGAATTAATAGGGATCGTTACTGGAGGTTTTCGCGCGGCGCCCCGCTTGATTGGGGAAACCGTTCGAACGTTCCTTGAAACATAATAGTTTTGCATTGTTTTGCAGGTTAAGTATGTATATTGTGATAGGCGCGTCCAGTTTTATCGGCGTTTATACTGTTGACGAGTTCTTGAAGCAAGGTTGCGAAGTCGTTGTCGCAGGTCGCAACAACAAGTTTAAAGAGCATTACGACGCCCTCGGCGTTCCATACGTAAATGTTGATCTGACAAACGAGACTGATTTTGAAAGACTTCCCGGAGAAGGAGTCGAGGGAATCGTTCTGCTTGGCGGTCTTCTTCCCGCGAACGCCGAGGTTAATCTTGACGAAGACGAGAACGCCGCCGACTATTTTCGCGTCAACACTATCGGCACGATTAATGTTTTGGAATATTGTAGGAAGAACGGCTTCAAACGCGTGATTTCTAACTGTTCCTACGCGGACGTTCGAGGAGCTTGGGGTAAGAAGGCAATTACGGAGGACGAGCCTAGAGATTTTGGCTATAAAGGCGACCATGCTGTTTACGTATTCTCCAAAAACGCCGCCAACGACGTTTTGGAGTATTACAATCAGCAACACGGGATGAAGAACGCTTGGTTTCGATTTCCTCCAGTTTACGGCGTGGGACCTCACGACAATCTTTTTGTCAACGGAGTTCTTAAAAAGTCCGGTTTAAGGATTTTCATAGACAACGCCTCCGAAGGCAAGGACATTTGCATTTTTGGCGACCCGAATTTGAGCCGGGACGTCGCGTATGTCAAAGACGTCGCTCATGCGTATTATCTCGCTATGAAAAGCGAGAAAACTTACGGGCTCTACAATATGACTTCCGGGCGCGGTGTGACGCTTCAGGAGCAAGCTGAAGTGATCGCGGATCTGTGGGCTCCCGATAAAGGTAAAAAATCCCGAATAATCTATAAGCCGGAGATAGACAATAACACGCCTTCCTATCTTTTCTCAATGGAGAAGGCGAAGAGGGATTTTGGCTTTGAACCCGCTTATTCGGACTTTCGCGCGATGATGGTCGACTATAAGAAAGATTTAGACGCCAACATATATCAGGAGTTGTTCCACTATGTCAAGTGAAATGAAACCTTCCGGAAGTTTTGCATACCGGTTTGTTAAGCGTCTTTTCGATATCGTCTTTTCCATTATTTTGATGATTCCGGTCGGACTTGTAATCATTGTCTCCGCCGTTTTCATTAAGGCTGAGGATAAAGGTCCCGTCTTTTATATGGCGGATCGGACTGGTCGGTTCGGTAAATCTTTTAAGATGTTCAAACTCCGCTCTATGAAGGTCAACGCGCCGGACATTCGTCTTGCCGATGGTTCTACTTATAACGGCGAAGACGATCCGCGCGTCACCAAGTTTGGCAGATTTGCCAGGAAAATCAGCATCGACGAGCTTCCTCAGGTTATTAATGTTCTAAAAGGCGATATGTCCTTCATTGGACCGCGACCAGACACGCCCGCAGGCGCCGCCGCTTATACGGAAGAAGAAAAAATTATTCTTACCGCGCGTCCGGGCATCACCGGATACAACCAGGTCGTAAACAGGAACTCTGTTTTGACAAAGGAGAAACTTCAAAACGACATATATTATGTTCGACGTCTTTCGCTGTGGTTTGACGTCAAGATTTTTTTGATGACGATTGCCGCAGTTTTTGGTCGCAAGAACATCAACAGAACCGACTGCGCCGTAGAAAACGCATACGTCCTCGAAAAAGACGGTACGAAGACCTCGGCGGACGTCGAATGACGAACGTGGTGAGCCGATGAAAAAGATCATGATACTTGGCGCGGGGATTCTGCAACTCCCGGCGATTGAAAAGGCTATTGAAATGGGACTCGAGGTCGTAGCCGCCGATATGAATCCCGACGCGGTAGGTTTCAAAACGCCCGGAGTTATAAAAGAACTTGTTAGCACCATTGACACGCCCGCCATTTTGGAGGCGGCGAGAAGGCGTCAGGTAGACGGGGTCATGACCCTTGCATCCGATATGCCCATGCAAAGCGTGGCCGCTGTCTGTCGCGAGACGGGGCTAGTTGGGATCAGCGAAGACACGGCGCTTAAAGCTACCAACAAAGCGCATATGCGGAAGGCGTTGAGCGAAAACGACGTCCCTGTTCCTCTGTACTTTGTAGCGCGCGGAAAAGAAGAGTTTTTTGAAGCCGTTCAAAAGATTAGAACGACCGGTTGCGCGTGTATTGTAAAGCCGGCGGATAATTCTGGGAGCAGAGGCGTCGATTTGTTGAAAGCGGACTCCGATCTTGAGCAGGCTTACGCCTACACGTCGAAGTACTCTCGCGGCGGCGAGATTATAGTGGAAGAGTTCATGGAAGGACCGGAAGTAAGCGTCGAGACGCTTGCGATAAACGGCGCGGTTCAAGTGATTCAGATCACTGATAAACTGACTACCGGCGCCCCCTATTTTGTTGAGATGGGACATAGCCAGCCAAGTCGGCTGAGCGAGGAGATAAAGGAACGGATTAAGCGGGTTGCGATAGCGGCTAATAAAGCGATAGGAATTCAAAACGGTCCCTCGCACACCGAGATAAAAGTAACTAAAGAAGGACCGAAAATAGTCGAACTCGGAGCGCGTTTAGGCGGGGATTGCATTACGACGCATCTGGTTCCGCTATCTACCGGCGTGAACATGGTCGAGTGTAGCATTCAGATAGCGCTTGGCATGACGCCCGACGTCGAGCCCAAGTGGAATAAAGGCTCTGCAATCCGATATCTTAAGACCAGAAAAGGAATTGTTAAAGAGATCAGAGGCGTGGAAGCGGTTCGAAGTCTTCCGGGAGTGGCGCAGGTTTCTATAGTCCATGGGGTCGGGGAATATGTTGGTGAAATTAAGAGTAGCGTCGACAGAGTCGGCTTTGTCGTCGCCCAGGCGGACGACGTTAAGGAGGCCGTAGACGTCGCGGAAAAAGGAATTGAAAAGATTGAAATAATACTCGAGGAGGAGCGAGCGTCGTGAGTCTTTTTAAAAGCGAAGCATTTTGAGGCGGCGGGACGACCGACGAACCAAGAGCCAAGGACGTCCGTCGACGTTGAAAACTTAAACAGGCGCTTTTTGTTTAACTGAGGCTTGGAAAGGGGCGCCTGTTCTTCCGCTTTAACGGTTTGTTTTGGCGAGCGATTGTTTTGTCGGCGGCAGGCTATTTGGGTAATGTTTTA
Organism: uncultured Planctomycetales bacterium; assembly: GCA_947305735.1. Taxonomy (GTDB): domain Bacteria; phylum Planctomycetota; class Planctomycetia; order Pirellulales; family Thermoguttaceae; genus RUG369. The sequence continues at coordinate 5,856 of CAMZEO010000182.1, forward strand.
ACGCGGAAATGGATAATGTATCGGTTAGCAATTCTTAGCAACGGGCGCAGTTCAAATATCACGGACAGGGTGGAGTTAGTAGAGTTGTCCCGCGCGATGGGGTTTCAACCATTTTGCGGATGCGTATTTGATGGAAGTGTCAACGAATATTACTCCGAACATACCGCGACGTGTTTGCCTATCGACGCCAGCCGTAACAACACCAATCCGTTTGTAGAACTGAAGTCGTTGTTTAACGTCGCTAACCAGATAAAAAAAACTGGAATTAGTTTTGTCGTTATTTACGGAGTAAAAAACCATTCGGCGATGGCGATTGGTTCCAAATTGGGCGGCGCAAAAAAAATACTTTGCGTTGTCAATGGAAGAGGCAATCTGTTTCGGGTTCCGGGTTTGAGAGGGAAATTGATCCGGTTTATAGCTTTTCCAATGCTTCGTATTGCATACGGAATCAGTAGTTCCGTATGCTTTCAGAATAACGACGACTTGGAACTTTTTAGAAAAACAAAATTGATAAAAGGTTGCAAAGACGTCTTTGTGACCGGCGGATCAGGCGTGAATCTTGCGACTTTTCCCTTTGCTCCGTTGCCGGATGAGAATCGTTTTCTATTTCTTTCCAGAATAACGCCAACGAAAGGGATTAAGGAGTATTGCGAAGCTGCGAGAATCGTCAAGGCTAAGTATCCTTCAGCCGCTTTTGACGTCTTTGGAAGGCTTGACAACGCTGTAGAAACCGGCGACGTAAAAGAAGTTTTAGACAAAGCTGTGGAAGACAAAATTGTGAATTATGGGGGCTTTGCCAATCGGGTTGCTCGACAGCTTCAGAAATGCCGCTTTTTTATCTATCCTTCCTATTATCCTGAAGGGGCGCCAAGATGCGCTTTACAAGCTCTTTCGACGGGTAGACCGATAATAACCTGCGATTCTCCAGGTTGTAGGGAGACCGTTGACGATGGGATCAACGGTTTTTTAGTGAAGGCTGGAGACGTCGACGGTCTTGCTCAAAAAATGATTTGGATGATTGAGAATCCCGAGGGCGTTGAAGAGATGGGAAAAAGATCAAGGGAGATCGCCGAGAAAAAGTTTGACGTGAACAAAGTCAACGACACTTTAATGAAACATTTGCGCGGTTGACGATTTTTAATCAATGGTTTTGACGCGAACAAGTCGCGATTGAATTGTTTCAGCGAGAGTTGGATTTTCATGACTAGTGCAATAGAGAATAAAGGAACAATCATATACGTAGGCGGTTTTATTCTTCCGGATAGAAACGCCGCCGCGCATCGTGTTGTGAATAACGCTAAAATATTGTCGCAGATTGGTTACAACGTAGTGTTTTGCGGCGTTGACGACGAATTTGACTCAAACGCAGGCAGTCTTCAAAGATTTGGAGAATACTGGTCTGCTCCGGTCAAATATCCTAAGTCGAACCTTGAATGGGCGAAGGCGTTGTTGAGTGTTAAACACGTTCGGGAAATCTCGCGGAAGTTTCCCGATACCGTATGCGTAATCGCCTATAATATGCATGCCAATCCCCTTAGACAACTAATTAAGTTTTGTAAACGGAACGACATTAAAATAATAGCGGACGTTACGGAATGGATGGAAAATAAGTTTTCGTTAAATCCGGCGAACGCGATTAGATGCTACGACACCTATAAGGTAATGAATCATTATCATAAAAAGGTTGACGGTATGATTGCAATCAGTTCGTATTTGGCGGATTTTTATTCCAAAGACGTGAAAACGACGCTTCAAATTCCGCCGCTTGTCGATATTGAGGATCCTATATGGACGCAACCTTGCGAAAGAGAATCTGATAAAACGACGTTCGTGTATGCCGGAAGACCTGAAAGAGGAGGCAAGAAAGATTTGCTGGGGATTCTGATAGAATGCTTTGTCTGTCTTCGCGATTCCTTTGATTTCAGGTTGTTGATTGTGGGTTCTACCGAGGAGTTCTTTCTCGGCGAGTATCCCGAATATCGCAACGACGTCGAACAATTAAGAGGTCGTATCTCTTTCAAAGGAAAAGTTAGCCATGACGTTAGCGTCAGATATCTTTTGTCCTCGGATTGCAGTATTTTTTTTCGTAGAAGCACGCGTAAAAACAACGCCGGGTTTCCAACTAAATTTGTCGAAGGAGTCACGTCCGGGATTCAAATTATCGCCAATAAAATTAGCAATATCGCCGACTATGCCGATTGTGGCAAGTGTTTTTTAACCGATAGCTTAGATAAAAGCGAAATCATTGAGGTATTGAAAAAAGTTATAACAAACGGCGTTGATAAAGAGCGGCGTTTATCTTCCGTATTCGATTA